>JALWLR010000126.1 GCA_027084065.1 Helicobacteraceae bacterium
TGGAAACGACATGTCACAAAAAAAACGGTGAACGTATTCACTGTGAACTTTCACTGACGCAGCTTCGCAATGCGAATGGAAAGCTTTATGGTGTCGTTTGGATGTTCCAAGACATCAGTCATAAAATCAAACAGCAAGAGACTCTGCAGCATCAGGCAAAAGAGCTGGAGTATCAAGCACTTCATGATACGCTTACGGGATTACCAAACAGAATACTTTTTGCCGATAGACTCTCTCAGGCGATCAAGCACTGCAACAGGCACGATAAAAAATTTGCACTGCTCTTTGTAGACTTGGATCGTTTTAAACAAATTAACGACTCAATGGGACATCAGTTTGGCGACAAGGTTTTGCTGGAGGTCTCTAGACGCATTCAAAATGTACTTCGAGAAGAGGATACGCTGGCGAGATTTGGCGGCGATGAGTTTTTGGTTGTGGCTCGCGACATCGAGAACAAAGAGGGGGCAAGAAAGGTAGCTCAAAAAATTTTGGACGCTTTCAAAGAGCCTATACACTTATACGGTCAGGATGTTTACACATCCATTAGTATAGGTATAAGCGTATATCCAGACGATACTTCAAACGAAGAGAGTCTTGTTAAATATGCAGACAGTGCGATGTATAGAGCAAAGGAGGAGGGGCGTAGTACTTATCGTTTCTACTCCTCAGATATGACGGTGAATGCGTTTGAAAAGGTTGTTTTGGAAAATGCGCTCAGAGAAGCGATTGCCCAAAAAAGCTTCGAGGTTCATTTTCAGCCGCAAATAGAGGTAGCAAGCGGGAAAGTTGTCGGGGTCGAAGCACTGGTTCGTTGGCAGCATCCGGAGTTTGGTTTGATTGCGCCGGGGCGTTTTTTACCGCTTGCCGAAGAGAGTGGACTTATTGTCGAAATTGACCGTATCGTGATGCAAAAAGCTATGAAAGTGTTTGCAAAGTGGAAGAAAGAGTACCCCTTTATAGGGATGCTTTCGCTCAATCTCGCTACAAAACAGCTACTTCGTGAGGATTTTATAGATGTTTTGGAAAAAACGATGCAGGAAAACGGCTTCGATCCCTCATGGCTTGAATTTGAAGTGACGGAGAGTGATGTCATGCATAACCCGCAAAGCTCCATCGAGATGCTACACAAAATAAGTGAAAAAGGCATCTCTATTGCTATGGATGATTTTGGTACAGGCTACTCCTCTTTGGCTTATTTGACCAAACTTCCGCTAGACAAACTCAAAATAGACCGCTCTTTTATCATTGAAATAGCACATGACAAAAGTAGTACCGAGATTGTTAAAGTCATTATAGCTCTTGCGCGTACTATAGGTTTGAAACTGGTTGCTGAAGGAGTTGAGAAGGAGATTCAAAGGGAGTATCTTTACAATCTTGGATGCCCTACTATACAAGGCTACCTCTACTCACGTCCACTTGCAGCTTCCGAGTTTGAGAGCTATATCAAGCAGATCTCTTCTCACTGATGAAATTTGGATTCACTCAAAGCGCGTACACGTCTTTGAATCCCCTCAATAGTATTGGAAAACTCCTCTTGGAGTAGATTGAGATCGTCGATATAGCTTTGTGCTTTGTCGAGCTCAAGTTCGGAAGGCTTTTTATGAAGTAGTTTGCTAAAAAGACCGCTCTTTTTGGGATAGAAAATATCTATGACTTTGTCATATGTCGCATGCCACTGTTTATGGATGCGATCGAGCTTTTCAAATAGTTGCAAGCCGATGCGGTGCTTGATGAGTTCAGCATTTTTCGTCCATTTTACGAAAGAGCATTCACTGTAGTCTTTGACAACATTAGGAGCGTCTGGATCGTTTGTTCGCACAAGGATTTCAAGCGCAAGAAGTCTGTTTTGGTGCTCTTGGAGAATAGTTCCCAAAGAGTCGAGACATTGTTCTTTCGTGTTCATAAGCACCTCTTTTATTCGTTTCTTATGGTTATTATAGCAAAGTTTTCAATGATGTCAGCTCTTTTTTAATAAAAAGGTTATACAATAAGCTAAAGTGACACAAAAAAAAACGCTGGAGCATTGTGATGAGAAAACCGATACCGCTAAACAAAGAGAAAGTACTCAATCCAAAGAGGTATATTGTATCTAAAACAGATACGAAAGGGGTCATAACCTATGGGAACGATTACTTTGTCGAAGTTTCTGGCTATACAGAAAGTGAGCTTATAGGACAGCCGCATAACATCATCCGTCATCCCGATATGCCCAAAGTTGTTTTTAAGTTGATGTGGGAGCGCATCAAAGAGGGGAAAAATATTATGGCATTGGTAAAAAATCTTGCCAAAGATGGTAGCTATTATTGGGTTGTGACCGATTTTGAGGCGAAGATGGATCCTTTAACGAACAAACCGGTCTCTTTTACGGCATTTCGAAAAGCAGCACCGAAAAAAGCGGTTGAAGCTATAGAGCCGATCTATGCGAAACTTGTCGAGATAGAGAAAACAGGGGGAATGGAAGCGAGTGAAGAGTATCTCAAAGGGTATCTCGAAGCTAAAGGAAAAACTTACGATGAGTTTGTAGATGAGTTGGTAGGGAACAAAGGATTGTTTAAAATTTTCTTTCAAACGATGAAAAAATTTTTTGGATAGCGTGTGGATTTAGAGAAAAAAATAGCTTCGGCAAAGATTCCCATTCCTGAAAATTTTGGGAAAAATATTCGTCGGTACAAAGAGTTGCTGATGAAATGGAACAAAGTGCACAATCTCACAGGTGCGAAAAATGAGCGTATGCTTGATGAGTTCATTTTCGATTCACTCTATCCGCTCTCTTTTTTAGAAGCTCCAAAAACGCTGCTTGACATTGGAACGGGTGCCGGTTTTCCAGGTATGATTCTTGCTATGGCATTGCCGGAGACTGAGGTAACGCTTGCAGAGCCGCTGAGTAAACGAGCCGGATTTTTACAGTTTGTCAAAGCCTCTTTGGGACTTGAGAATGTCCATGTTGAGCGTAAACGAGCAGAAGAACTGCCACCTAATGCCTTTGACCTCATTACATCTCGCGCCGTAACCGATACATCGCTACTGATGCGAATTAGCGAGCATCTTCGCAATGAAAATACAAAACTGCTTTTTTACAAAGGAGAGCGTGTTTTTGACGAAGTGGAAGAGAGTTTACCTCATAAAGTTATAATAACGCAAAACAGACACTATCTTTTGATAGACAAAGAGTTGAAAAATGATTAAATGGTTGCTTGTTATCGGTGTGGTCGCCGCGGTGTATTATATGTTTATTAAAAAAAAGGATTCAGTAAGCGGAGCATCTGCAAACACTTGCAAAAAAGATCCTCAAAGTAAAACCGATGAAGCGGTAGAGGAGATGGTCGAGTGCAGTAAATGCGGTGTTTATGTAGAAATAGACGAAGCCATTTTGAGTAACGGAAAGTACTACTGTTCTAAAGAGTGCCTCAAAGGATAGTCATGCTTTTTTTTGGTCACAGATTTTTAGAGAGTGAAGTTTTTTATCATATTTCAGATATTGATGCCGTTGTCAAAACAGCGCCGGGCGGGACGATCTACTTGGAGTTTGCCGAAGAGAATCTTGACATCATAGACTATTTACGTGCAAATGAGATTGCGTTTGTTTTGCATGTAGAAAATATTACCGAGCTTTTGTATGCTCACGCTCTTGGTGCGAAGTATGTAACAGTGGAGAAAGACTTGGCAAAGACAGCGCAAAAAATTGCCGAAGAGTATCTTTTCGATACGAAAATTCTCGCTCATATTCAAAATGAAGAGGAGATAGAGGAGCTTGCGTTTGAGGGTATAGATGGTGTCATTTTTTCAACCGCTATCGTGAAAGTTCCTACATAAAGAAGACTAGACGACCTCTCTTGGAATCTCCGATTTGAGTGATGTAAGTACTTCATAGCTTATCGTTCCTACCTGTTTAGCAACCTCTCTTGCGTCGTCAAATATCAAAAGTCTTTTTTCGTCACAATAAAAAGAGCTGTTGTCCATAGAGATACGCCCGGCTATTTTGTAACCTTTTGGGGTTATGTAGGTATGGCTAAGGGAGCGAAAAAAACCATCCCCATAGCCTATGTCGTAGGTAGAGAGTGTGGAGTCCTCTTTGAGTGTATGTGCTCCACCATATCCTATGCGTGCCCCTTTTGGGAGTCTTTTTGTAGTTATCTTATCGGCATAGAGAGAAAGAACGGGGCGAAAACCCTCTAGTTGAAACGCTTTGGGCATCTCTATGCAGCCGTATGCGGCAATGCCCACTCGTGCCATCTCCTCCTCACATCTGCCGCTGCGAAGCAGGGAGGCGGAGTTGGAGAGATGAAAGTAGGGGGTAGGCATTCCCAGTTTGTTTGCAAGAAAGAGTGCCTCTTTTTTGATCTTTTTGAAGTTCTCTTGTTGCCAAAACCACTCTCCGGTAAGTTCATCTGCACTTCTGTGGTGAGAAAAGATGCCAATGAGCTGGAGTTTTTGTTTTTGAATGGCCAAAAATGCCGCTTCAAGCTCACTTGGGTCGATGCCGTTTCTGTGCATGCCGGTATCGACTTTCAGCTCCACTTTGCTTCCTTTGGCGAATTTGGGTATGGCCTCTAGGGTGTTAATCGTATAGTGGATGTTCGGTACAGGCTTTTTTGGGATACTTGAGAGAACGAGTACACTTTGAAAAAGAGGGGCGATTACATGTGCCTCTTTTTCGGTTTGAACGACTGCTTTTTGGATTCCATAAATGTTTGCGAGCCGAGTCATTATCTCCAAGCCGTGACCATATGCA
>JALWLR010000127.1 GCA_027084065.1 Helicobacteraceae bacterium
GTATAGCGCTGGATAAAAAAAGCGTCAAAGAGATGGTGGAATCACTTGAGGGCATCTTGGACAAACTCTCTGCACGTCTTATAAAGATGATTGACAAGTCGGATGGTTCTACGATTGAGATTCAGCGAATAAAAAAGGAGCTGGAATCTTTTACTAAAAAAAGTGAGGCGAACTTTCAGCTCGCACATAAACAGCTTTATACAATCGCTGTGGCGCTCGAAGAGAACACTCTTGATTTTCGAAACGATCTTCAGGGACACTCCGAAGATGTCAAAAGATTGCAAAAGAGGGTGCAAGAGCTTGAAGCCGAGTTGAAAAAAGCAAAAGAGGAAGCGAAAATAGACTTTCTTACACAGCTGTATAACAAACGAGCACTCGATGAGTTTTTACGTCTTAAAGAGGGAGAGTTCGAGCGTTATGGACGTAACTACTCCATTGTCATGTTCGATTTGGATTATTTCAAGAAGGTCAACGATACCTATGGTCATGAGGCAGGGGATGTTATCTTACGCTCTTTTGCACAAATTTTGAAACAGGATTCCAGGGATGTTGATATAGTAGGACGCTATGGAGGCGAAGAGTTTATGGCTATTTTGAGCGAAACGGACACTGAAGGTGCCGTAGTCTATGCCAAAAAGGTCAATGCCCATGTACAAAGAGCGAAGTTTATCTACAAAGGTAAGCGTATACCGATTACAGTCAGTGCCGGTGTTGCCGAGAGAAAGCAGTGTGTTTCGCTAGAAGATACGATAGAAAAAGCGGATGCCAATTTGTATAAAGCCAAAAAAGCGGGAAGAAATCACGTTGTCTCTTGATCTGTTCTCCTTTTTGGAAAAAAAGCCGCTTTTTTATGATGAGATTGACTATGAGCGTTTTCCTCGTATATTTTCTCGTCTTCGCCCCTTTTTCCCCTCTTTAAAAGTTGTTCATATTGTCGGAACCAACGCAAAAGGAACGACAGGACGTTTTTTGGCGACTGCACTGCACAAAGAGGGTTTGCATGTAGGACACTATACATCGCCGCATATCATGCGTTTTGAGGAGCGCATATGGATAGACGGTAAAGAGATAGAGACTAAAGTGCTTCAAAGTGCACATGCAAAACTGCAAAATATGCTCACATCCCAAGAGAGTGAAGCACTGAGCTACTTTGAATATACGACGCTTCTTGCAATGCTCTGCTTCGAGGGGTGCGACTATGTAGTTTTAGAAGCAGGACTAGGTGGAGAGCATGATGCCACTGCCGTTTTTGAAAAACTCCTTACCGTTGTAACTCCCATAGACAAAGATCATGAAGCCTTTTTGGGAGAGACTATAGAGGCTATTGCCACAACCAAACTCAACGCTAGCGCTCCACTTCTTCTGCTAGCAAAACAGCACCATTTTCAAGTTTACGAAATAGCAAGAGAAATTGCGAAAAAAAAAGGTGCAAAACTTTATTTGAGTGAAGCAATGC
This sequence comes from Helicobacteraceae bacterium, assembly GCA_027084065.1. Lineage (GTDB taxonomy): Bacteria > Campylobacterota > Campylobacteria > Campylobacterales > Sulfurimonadaceae > S012-15. The sequence continues at coordinate 1,457 of JALWLR010000127.1, forward strand.
TGAGTGAGAAGGTACATGCAGAACTTTTTGCATGTGCCAAAAAAGAGCATATGCCGTCGTATATGATAGCCAATATGCAAACGGCGGCTGCGGCTATGCTTTTGCTTGGGAAGACACCAAGAAAAGAGAGCTTTTGCGATGCACGCCTTTTTGGTCGTATGAGCCGGATATTACCCAATGTGACGGTCGATGTCGGACACAATCCTCTTGCAGCATCCTCCATTCTTAAAGAGCTTGAAGGGAAAAAAGTAGTCCTTGTTTACAATAGCTTCAAAGACAAAGAGTATGAATCTATACTTCGCATTTTACGACCCGTTCTTAAACGAGTGGAGATTATATCGGTCGATTCGCAGCGTATAGAGGAGAAAGAGAAACTTCAAAAAACTTTAATGGAATTAGCGATACAATATAACGATTTTAACACGATAGAACAGAGTGAGGAGTACCTCGTTTTTGGTTCGTTCAGTGTTGTTGAGGAGTTTTTAAAAAGAATAGATGCATAGTCGTTTCACAATCACGATCACCGATAATGAAAAAGGGGTCAAGCAGTACAGTCTGAACAAAATTGTCAAAAAAATTGCTTTATATGTTTTGGCAGCACTTTTGTTTTTCATGATGGCGGCGGTTGCGACTATTTTGTACCTTAAAGAGAGCGTAGAGGAGAGTGAAGCGAAAAAGGAGCGCTTTCAGCAGGCTTACATTGATCTTGCAAGGAAAAATCAAGAACTCAAAAACTCCATAAAATCGACCCAAAAAGAGCTTCAAAACAGACGTCTTGAGTTGGAAGAGGTTTCACGCTCTCTAGCGGAAATTGAAACGCTCATCGGCATTAAATCGGCTCCCAAACAGAGTCTGCAAAGCCGCATAGACCTAACAAAACTGACATCCCAAAACAGAGCGACGATATTGCAGTTCGTTCCAAACGGATCACCTGTTGTTTACAAAGGCATTACAAGCCGCTACGGCTGGCGGATTCATCCAACATTGAAAAAACGTGAATTCCACCCTGGAAGCGATATGAAGGCTCGCTACGCAACGCCGGTACATGCAACGGCAGATGGTGTTGTAGAGTATGCAGGGTTGCATAAAAAAAGCGGATATGGTAAACTCATCATCATAGATCACAATTACGGCTTTAAAACCTACTTTGGACATTTGAGCAAAATAAAGGTCAAAGCGGGAAGTTTCGTAAAAAAAGGCGATGTTATTGCGCTTAGTGGAAATAGCGGTCTTAGTAACGGTCCGCATCTGCACTATGAAGTTCGCTTTGTGCAGCGTCCGCTCAATCCTTTCTGGTTCATCAAATGGGGTGTGGATAATTTTAACGAGATTTTTCAAAAGGAGAAAAAGGTTCCATGGCAATCTTTAATAGCGGCGATAGCAAAAATCAAACTGCTCAAAACGGATCAGGGACAACCATCGTTACCCTCGGAGCAAAAATCAAAGGGGAAATGACTCTGGAGTGTAATCTCTTTATAGATGGCGAGTTTGAGGGAACCATTCACTCCCAAAAAGAGGTTACTATTGGCAAAAACGGTATAGTAAGAGGGGAAGTTTTTGCTCAAGCCGTTATAGTACAAGGCGAAATAGGAGGCAATGTTTCTGCCAAGACGGTTGTAGTCAAGCCGCTTGGTAAGGTTGTTGGGACCGTTGAATCTGCAGAGTTTGTCATAGAGCCAAAAGGGCTCTTTGAGGGCAATAGCATTGTCAAAAAAGAGGAAAATGAGAATGAATCTCTTTTAATGCGGGAGAAAGTAGACTGAATTTTTAAACCCTCTTTTGGAAAGTTCAGGTAAAATTGCACTCAAAATTTTCTCCGGATGGCATATGAGTTTACAAGCTCCCTTTTTTAAACACCTCGAAACAAATAAACCTGTCGATTTACTATTGTGTGAAGATGACAAAGAGGCAGCCTCTTTAGCCGACGTAGCGCGTTTTTTTGGTCGTAACGTTGTCCTTTTTCCAGACTTTCGCGCTGCATACGGCGATGATTTACGTGTATACGCCCAAGAACTGCATCAGCTTTTTTCTGCACTGCAACAATATTATGAGAATCCTAAAGAGACTTTGGTTATAGCTCCTGTTCGTTCTGTTTTGTTTCCGCTTCCAAAAAAGGATCTTTTTCAAACAATGGAGCTTTCTTTTGGAGATGATGTCGATTTCTCTTTTTTGAAAAACCGTCTGTTGGAGTGGGGATACGAATTTGTCGACATTGTCGAGCTTGAGGGAGAGGTTAGCGTCCGCGGCGACATCATCGACATATATCCTCCCTCGGCACCCCATCCCTATCGTATATCTTTTTTCGATACGGAAATAGAGCAAATCAAAGCTTTTGATCTCGATACCCAGCGTACATTTGGCGATGAAGTTGAGTCTATTATCATCACTCCCTCTTTTTTGGCGTTGGATACGGAAGCTTTTGAAAGATTGCAAAATGCTGTAGAAAACTCCCCGTTTGATGCCCTCTCTAAAGATATAAAGAGCCTTGGTTTTTGGCATCTTGGCGAGTTTGCTCACAACTTTTTAGAAGAAAAAGAGACACTCTTTGCCAAGCCTATGGATGCACTGCTTCAAGAGGTCTATGTGATGAACAAGCCGCTTGTTCCAAAAGACTCTTTTGCATGTAGTGTTTTGGAACAAGATGATGCCTACAGGGATGTTGTTGTGACAAAAGCCTCTTCATTACTAAATGCACATGCAAACAAAGAGCGCTACGTCATTGCGCAAAACAGAGCAATTCTCAAGCAACACGATCTTTTTGATGCAGATGAATATAAGTATGTTGAAGCCCCTTATATTGTCAATGTAGTAACTCCGAACAAACTTGTTATCTCTTTAAATACGATGCAAAAAAGAGCAAAAAAAAGAAAGACAACAATTGTGCTTGATGATTTGAAAAAGGGCGACTATGTCGTTCACGAGTCATACGGTGTCGGGATATTTGACGGTATAACACAAGCGGAGATTCTTGGGGGTGTGAAAGATTTTGTCGTAATTCGCTACCAAGGCGATGACAAAGTGATGCTGCCGGTAGAAAATCTCGATGCAATTGACCGCTATATCGCAGCAGGAGGCACTCTTCCCTCTCTTGATCGCCTTGGTAGAGGCAGCTTTGCCAAACTCAAAGAGAGCGTTAAGAAAAAGCTGTTTGAAATTGCCGGAAAGATTGTCAATGTAGCGGCTACTCGAGAGTTGATCGAAGCTCCGAAAATGAGCATCGATACGGCTATGATCAAAGAGTTCCAAAATAAAGCGGGATTTGAGTATACGGA
>JALWLR010000128.1 GCA_027084065.1 Helicobacteraceae bacterium
GTGTACTCCTTAAGTTAAGAATACTACTATTGTAAAAAATCGACGTCCCAAAAACGTTGCAAAATATAAAAATATGTTAAAAAGAGAGTCTATAGCCTTCAGAATGAACGGTTTCCAAAAAGCGGTTGTCTAGTTTGGCGCGTAGTCTGTTGATGAGAGAGCGCCGTGTGGAGTCGTTAGGTACTTTATCCGGCCAGAGAGAAAGTTCTAGCTCATAGATGGAAAGAATACCGTTTTTATGTTCAAGCAAAAGTTTCAAGAGTTGATGCTCCTTTTTTGTCAAAGGTACGTATGCACCTTCTTTTATAAGCTGTGCTGTTGTAGAGTCTATGCTGAAACGATCATCGAGAATTATATCTCCGCGCAACTCTTTTTTTTCTTCCAAACCAGCCATTTGCAAAAGTGCTTGCAATTCGGCTGTTCGGATGGGTTTTGTAAGGTAGCCGAGTGCACCGAGTGAGACGGCACTTTGTATATGTTTTTCATCTGCAAAGGCAGTAAGAAAAATGATTTGCAGACGATACTTTTGCAAAAGGAGTCTAGCGGTTTTTATGCCGTCTTTATCGCCTTTAATCGTAATGTCCATAAGAACGATATTAGGTTGTTCTTTTTGTGCGCTTTTTAAAGCGCAATCAGAGTCGGCGCAGATGCCGGTTACTTCAAAACCCTGCTTTTGTACGGTTTTGGAGATTTCCATCGCTACAAGGCTTTCATCTTCGACGATTAGGACATGTTTCACAAAGAGCCTTTTTTTTGGATTTATGGAAAGATTATAGCTATAGAGTGCTTACCGTATCTACTTGGATCGTACTCTTTTGTATAATTTTTTTCCCTGCACTCTTTTCCATCTTTTGCGTAGCGTACATAACTGTAAGCTTTAAAATCTCCTACACCGCTAATGTCGATGCCTCCATCTTTTCTGTTTGTGCCGTACATTGTGCCTGATGCTATAATATCCTTGTCTGTATAACCTAGATTTTTACAATCGAATTTTGGATCTAAAACAGCTTTGAGACCGTAAGCTTGTATTTTGTTCATACTTTTTTGAACAATCGCATCAGAGAGATTTCTCTCTATTCGAATCTCTTTGTAGTTTTTTGGAAGGAGACTTTCTGCATGTAATAGGGGTGTAGTGAGTGCAAATAGTGTCGTGAGTGTCGTTACGATTTTCGTTTTCATTTTTTTCCTTTTATTCTATTGACCAAAGAGATTTTGCAGCATTTTTTGTGCGTTTTGTATCTCTTTGTCTTCATTTTTTGTTTTTTTCGTATGTGACTTTTGTTTTGCATGTAACTTTTTTGGAAGAGCGTAGAGTGAATCGGGGAGGGTGGATGAGCTATATTTTACCAGTTTCATACCCTCAAAAGAGATGGCGACATACCCTTTGGATATATCCATAAATTCGGTAAGACTTCTTTGCCCTTCTTCATCCATTCCACTAAGAGCACCCATAGTGTCCATGTATTTGTGTACGGCATCGACGAGTTTTTTGTCCTTGCTGACTACGACTTCCATAGGCTCTGTTTGTACGTCAGAATTGACTTTCACACTCCAGATTTCGGCATTTACTCCTGCAACTTTTGTCTTTTTCCCTTTGTGAAGAATAGTAAAAGTGGGTTGCGTTTGTACCGTTTCCTCTTCGTATGCTTTGCTCATCATCGCTTGCATTTGTTTCATTTTTTGCAGCATCGGCGCTATATTTATATAGCGTTTTTTCCCACCCTCCATAACGACAGCATACTTTTTCTCTCCGACTATCAACAACGTATCGGAGACTCTTCCATTGGGTTGTTTTGTCGTGATTTTTACATGTTGCGCATCTTTGTACTGCACAATTTGTCTCTCTTTGTTTCCTAACTCGTACTCTAGTGTAAAGTCTGCAAAAAGTGCAGAGAACAAAACTGCAGATAGAACTGTTTTTCTCATATGAATTCCTCCTTAAGCTATTATGATACCATTTCGATGTGCTAAAAAAGTGCTAAAAGATGCTTTTTATCTTATTTTTGATACAATTTTTTATGATAGTTTTTGACAGAAAAAGTTTCTATTCTCTTTTTTTATTTTTTGTATTGATGTGTAGTTCCCTTTTTGCACAGACGATAAACATCAATGCAAAAGAGCCTGTTTCGATTTTACATGCCAGTGATGTCTATTTTGATTTCAATGAAACAAACCTCAGTGAAATTCGTGTACGCAATCTGTTTGCACCCTATATAAAAGATTATATAAATACAGGAATGCAGCGTACATATATATGGATACGATTTCGACTTTATAACGAATCCAACGCCACATCACACAAGATTCTTATTTTGACTTCTCCTCTTTTAGAGAGCATCACATTTTACAAACAAAGTGATTTGAAAAATCCTGAATATAGGGGTGTAAATTATATTGATGAAAAGGAGCATCGTACCCTTTTACCATATTATCATATATATCTCCCGGCACAATCTTTGGAGACCTACTATCTTCAGGTAAGTTCATTTTTCACTCCCGTCGATTTTGCATTACGGCTGGATGAGTATGAGCACTTTAAACGCAGCGATAAAAACCGGCAACTTCTTAACAGCTTGCTTATTGGATTTGTATCGGCGTTGATGCTGTATAGCTTTTTGCTCTATTTTTACACAAAAGACAAAAGTTATTTGTACTATAGTTTGTATCTATTTGCACTTATCTACCAACAGTCGACCTATTTGGGATTTACGCAGATATTTTTTCCCATTGAGTTTATCCATTTTGACATGCAAATTCCTATCCTTAAAGTCAATCTTCTTATCATAACCGCCGCACTCTTTGCCATGCATTTTTTAAAAACAAAGGCTTTAGGCACAATCAATACAATCTATAAAATTTTCATAGCGATCGCTCTTATAGAAATACTCATCTTAAGCATTCCGCGTTATTACAATCTTTACATAGTCATTTTTACGGGTGGAGTGTTCATTTTATTCAACCTTGTTGCAGGTATTGTCGCTTATATACAAGGGAACAAACAAGCTCGACTCTTTATTGTCGGTTTTGGTATAGTTTTTATATCCTATTTGCTTATCATTCTTGATTCTATCGGTGTTACTTCGATCATTCAGGAGTATAGAAACATACTCATAGTCGCAACGGCTTTTGAAGCGCTGATTCTTTCGTTGGCTTTTGCGGATAGATACCTGATTTTACAAAAAGAAAAAGCACGTGTGGATGCATGCATTTTGGAAGAATCCGCTCAGCGAACGAAAATTATAGAACAAGAAGTCGTTAAAAAAACAAAAGAGCTCAACAAAGCGTTGCAGACAAAAGAGCTGCTTTTAAAAGAGGTACATCACAGAGTCAAGAACAATCTGCAAATTATTCTCTCCATAATTCGTTTACAAAAAAATGAAATTGAGGATGAGAAGACAATTGAGAAGTTTATCGATTTGGAAAATAGGATAAATGCCATTTCAAACACTTACAATATGCTTTTGATAAAAGAGGATATAGAAAAGATCGATATGGCAGAATATATCGACTCTTTGCTTTTGGATATACAAGAGACTTTACAAAAAGAGCCTCAAAAGATTCGGTTTAAAACGGATATAGATGCACAAATGCCGCTAAGAGAGGCTGTTTATGTCGGTCTAATAGTCAATGAGCTGGTAACCAACGCATTCAAATACGCTTTTGAAAAAGAGGGGAGTATTTTTATCTCATTAAAGCAAAATGTACGTACATATGTGCTAAAAATAGAAGATAGCGGTAAAGGCTACGATGCTGAAAAAACGACGAAGTCCCTTGGACTAAAGCTCATACATACACTTGTTTACAATCAGTTAGGCGGTACACTCAAGCAAGAGACGCAGCATCATACGCGTTATATTATAAGGTTCACTCTATGAAAAATGTCGATGAAATCAATGTGCTTGTAGTCGAAGATGAAAGTATTGTGGCGATGGAATTAGAGAGTTATATAAGTCGACTCGGTTATCATGTAGTAGGTATTTGCTCCAGTGCAGAGGAGACCATTCGCACTTTACAAACAAAAGCGGTTGATATTGTTTTTATGGATATATGTCTTAAGGGTGATATGGATGGCATAGAGACGGCAAAAAGAGTAAAGCGTATTGCTCCAAATACTGAAATCATTTTTCTCACGGCATATTTGGATGATTACAACATCGACAGAGCCATAGAAGTCAATCCGACTGCCTATCTCTCCAAGCCTTTTAACAAACAGGAGTTGCGTGCATTTTTGAAAATAGCCGTTTACCGGATGAATCATCATCTCAGGGAAGATGCGATACAAAAAGAGACAGAAGATGGGCATATTGTATTAGATAACGAGTTTTCTTACGATCCTGCTACATCAACGCTTTATTGTTGTTTCGAGGTTATCCACTTGACAAACAAAGAGAGTGCACTTCTTGCACTGCTTATAAAAAACAAAAACAGCATCGTAGATCTCTACACTATAGAAAATGTTATATGGCCGGATAAAGCGAGCAATCCCAACACGGTGCGCACCCTTGTAAAAAGGCTTAGACAAAAACTAAAACACAGATTCATCACGACAGTTGCTTCTCAGGGGTATCGTTTTGTTTTGCAAAGATGATGTGATAGGGAAAAAATATTGTTGTAAGATGATTGGTTGCGGAGGCTGGATTTGAACCAGCGACCTTCGGGTTATGAGCCCGACGAGCTACCGAACTGCTCTACTCCGCGGTGTGTTAAGTGGGCGTATTATAGAGC
>JALWLR010000129.1 GCA_027084065.1 Helicobacteraceae bacterium
ATCGCCGGTTGACGGAATCGTTTCGAAAACTTTTGCGGCACGGGGCTCTTTGAGTGTTCCGGGGAAAGCGCTTATGGCTATTAGCTCACAAAGCGGTTTTTATCTTTTGGTGCGTGTGCCAAACGATATTCCGGTAAACGGTGTGCAGTTTCATGGGAAGTTCTACAATGCGACCCCTTTAAATACAACTTTTAGAGGTTTGGTAGAGTACAAAGTCTATACAGGCAATGCCAGACTTATAAGCGGAGACAGAGTGCAAGTCGATGTTGTCGTGTTCAACCAAGAAGCTACGCTTTTACCGTTTGATGCAGTCCTTGACAGAGATGGAAAAAGCTATGTTTTGATAGCAAAAGGCAACAGGGCTGAACTTATGGAGATTCATATCATCCAAAGTGCCGAGCAGGGTGTGGCCGTATCGGATGATTTGGAAGGAAAAAGAGTGGTCGTTGCAAAGCCGGACATTCTTTTAAAACTTGTAAGCGGCTATGCTCTTAAAGTAAAGGAGTAGGTTATGTTTGACTTTTTTTACAAACGCCCCTATCTGCTTTATTCGGTTATAGTGGCGTTTTTCATCATGGGGATCATAGCGCTGGTTACACTGCCTAAAAATCTCTTCCCCGATGCCAATCCGCCCGAAGTCATCGTTATAACGCAAGTTCCGGGTGCGACGGCACAAGTTGTGGCTAGTACGGTTTCCAAGCCCATCGAGCAGGAGATTTCGCGTCTTGGACTTGTAACGGATGTCAGCAGTGTGAATGTGGCCGGATTTTCCATTGTCAAGGCAGATTTTGATTATAAAAAGGGTCTCAATGCCGCAGCGGTCGATGTAGCCAATGCACTCAGTATAGTCAAAGCAAAGCTGCCGCAAAATGTCAATCCTGCCATCTATACGGCTGGGGATTTTACACTGCCGGTGGATGTCATAGCGCTGAGTCCAAAGAACGACTCCATTACGCTTGCCGATATACGAAAAGTAGCCGACAGTTTTATCAAACCGGCTTTGCTTAGCAATAAAGCCATAGGCAATGTGGAGGTATTTGGCGGGTTTCAAAGTGCCATCAATATAGAAGTCGATCCTTTCAAAGCCAAGCGTTATCATGTAGACTTTGAAAAAATCGCCAAAGCGATTCAGGTGCTCAATCGCGATATGCCCATAGGCTTTACCAAAGGCGAGAACGGCTTTTATACAATCACGTTTTACGGCGAAAAAGATAATATAGAGAGACTGAAAAATCTCCAAATCATGCCAAATGTGCGTCTTAAAGACATTGCCGATGTGAAATGGAGCTATAAAAAACGAACGAGCGGTTATTTGGGTAATGGAAAAGAGGCTGTAGCGCTCTCCATCCAGCGTGCACCCGGAGGCAGTGTGCTTGATGTCTCCAAAGCTGCCAGAGCTGAGATGAAAAAGCTTGAAAAAGAGTATCCAAATATCAAGTTTGCAATCTCCGATACCCAAAGAGACCTTATCGAGCAGGCAAACGACAATATGCTTGAAGCGCTTCGCGACGCTGTTATCTATACGCTTTTGGTCATTATGATATTTCTTGGAAATTTTCGTGCCATTGTGGCGGCGGGACTTTCCATTCCGATGGTCTTTTTCTCCACTATGGCTATCATCTGGCTTACAGGCGGGGAGCTCAATATCGTTGTCTATACGGCGATTATCCTAGCGCTTGGTATGCTAACAGATGATGCGGTCGTTGTACTTGAGAACATAGAGAGGCATTTAAAAGAGGGGCATGAGAAGCTTGAAGATGCCATCGTTCACGGAACGAAAGAGGTACTTAGTCCCGTTTTTGCCGGAACTATTGCAACCGTGGCGATCCTTTTTCCACTTATGTTTGTGGGTGGATTTCCGCAAAAGATTTTCAGACCCCTTATCGAGACGCTTATCATTGCGCTTTTTGTTTCGTGGTTTTTATCTATCACTTTTATACCGAGTCTCTCAAAATGGCTATATAAAAACGGTGTAGGCAAAACGAAAGTCGAAGAGTGGTTTGAAAAGTTCTATCAAAACACGATAGGTCGTCTTGTCAAACCCTATGAGGGGATCATCAAGTTTTCTAACGGAAAGTTTTGGTTCTTGCGTCGTATGATGCTGACTATGGGTGTTGTGATGGTACTTCTACTCAGTCTTAAAAACATCATGCCAACCATCGGTAAAGATGCGATGCCGCCGATGGATACGGGAATCATCAAAGCTCAAATTGCCTTTAGCGCCAATGAAACCGTCGAGGAGGCAGAGAAAAAGATAGAACCGTTTTTGAAGTGGCTGCATGCCCAAAAATGGGTGAAAACCTCTTCGGTTGCATTTGGTAGTGAAGCGGGGGTGCTCAGTCTTGGCAGTGGAAATCTTCCAAGTGAAGCGACCGTTACGATCAATGCGGTCAATCGTTTTGAGCGAAAGCAAAGCATCTGGGAGCTTGAAAACATCATACGCGACCAGATAGCAAAACTGCCGGGAGTGAAGCGAAACGATGTTTTCGACTTTGGTGCGACGGCTCTTTCAAGCATCAAAGCTACCGTCGATACCCGCATCAGCTCTCCGTATGTCGATGGTTTAAGCGACAAAGCGCACGAAGTGCAAAAAGCGATGCAAACAGTCCACGGACTTACTTCGGTTTCTGTAAGTTGGGATAAAGACTTCAGTGAAATAGAGCTCGATATTGATAAAAATAAAGCGCTTAGCTACGGGGTTACCCCATACCAGATAGCGATGCAGATTCCACTTAAAGGGCAGATTGTAGGTTTGGGTGCGAACTTCGAGTCGATGAATACGCAGGTTATCAGACTCTATCTCAAGGGCAAGTTTTCCCAAAATATAGAGACTTTGAAGCTCTTGCCTATCTCAACACCATCAGGGGAGATACCGCTTAGTGCCATAGCGAAGCTCAAAAGACATCTGACCTTTGCAAAAATAGAGCGCGACAAACTTCTGTACAGTGTCGATGTAAACGGCTATAGAGCCAAACGCCCCGTGACGCATCTAACCGATGAAACACTTGCAGCGCTTCAAAAAGCGAACATTGAAGATGTACAGATGGATCAAGCCGGCGATATAGCGCAAATCCATGACAGCTTCAAGCGAATGGCAAAGGCGATAGGGCTTGGTGTTATCGTGCTGATTATGGCGCTTATCGCGATCTATCGCTCTGTTAGAATGGCGTTTATCATGATCGTCGTTCTTCCACTCTCGCTTATCGGTGCAGCGTGGGGGATGCTGCTTTTTGGCAAGCCGAGCTGTATGCCAAGCCTTCTTGGGATACTGCTTCTTTTTGGTATCATTATCAAAAATGCGGTACTGCTTATAGACTTCTATCAAGGCTATAGAGAAAAAGGCGAGAGTCCCTTTGAGAGTGCACAAGAAGCGGTACGTGTTCGTTTCCGCCCTGTTATGATGACCGCATTTGGTACGATTGCCGGGATGATTCCCATCGCACTCGAGCAAGCTGTAGGACTTGAGCGTCTTAGTCCCCTTGCAGATGTTGCCATCGGCGGTTTGCTTGTAGGAACGCTGCTTACACTTGTCTATGTGCCGATGTATGCCTATATATTCGATAGAGGCAATAAAAAAACCAATCCTATTAACAAAATAGAAGAAGCACTTTAGGGTGCTTTTTCAACGACTGTTCTTCAATTAGTTAATGCTCCTCAAATATTGACAATGAGAATATTTTTGAATATAATATAAAATAATATATTCAAGGAGTATAGATATGAAAACCGTAACAATGAGAGTCGATGATGCGATCTATCAGATGATAAAAGCCGCAGCTGATGGTCAACGCAGAAATATTTCCAATTTTATAGAGTATGCGACATTGCAGTATTTGACATCATCACAATATGTCAGTGATACGGAAATGAACGAGATTTTAAACGATAAAGAGTTGGTAAAAAGTTTGGAGAAGGGGTTTGCAGAGGTTAAAAACGGAGATTATGACCTTGTATGACTTCAAAATTGCAGAAACGAAAAGTTTTCAAAAGCTCAAACAAAATATAGATGAAAAAATTTATGACAAAATCGTTACTATCGTCTATCCTCAACTTCGTTCAAACCCTTATTTTGGGCCGAATATAAAAAAACTCAAAGGGAAACTTGAAGGGTATTATAGATACAGAGTTGGAAACTACAGACTTTTTTACTTGATAGAAGAGGATAAAGTGGTGGTTGTCGTTACAGATTTTAGACATAGACAACAAGCATACGATTGAAAAAGGGAGAAAAGTTTTGAATCTAAAAGAGTTTTTCGCTTACGGTGAAAAGGTGCCGGGTTATGAGGTGCGTGTGCTTAACGAGCGCGAAGCGCGCGCGGCGGCGGCGATCCTGTTTGTGGGTGCGTTTTTGGGGCTGGTAAATGGCATTATGCTTGGGACGGCGACCTTTTCGAAGTTCTTCGTTACCTTCTTTGCCATCGACTTTACGATCCGTATCATCCAACCGCGCTATGCGCCGAGTCTACTACTTGGGCGTTTTTTTGTTCGCAACCAGAAGCCGGAGTATGTGGGAGCGGCGCAAAAGCGCTTCGCATGGGCTCTTGGGATGGCGCTTGCATGGCCGATGTTCTACTATCTTGTAATTCATTTCGAGCCAAATCCCATTAAAGTGCTTGTTTGTCTTATCTGTATGGGGTTGCTTTTTTTCGAGGCGGCTTTTTCGACCTGTCTTGGGTGTAAAATATATGAATGGCTCAAACGAAAAGATCCAAAATACTGCCCGGGCGGAGCGTGTGAGTTGCAGATAAAAGACCCTGTACAGAAGTTCACTCCCGCTCAAGCGGTTATCTTGGTCACTACGGTTGCTTTGATGGTGTATGGAACTTACGCCTACTTTACCAAACTTCCTGACCGCACCGTTTTTGTCAAAAAGATGAAAACTTTGATGATGAGTGATGAAGAGTTGCAGCGACTAGAAGAACAAAAAGCGGAAGAGGAGTTTGAAAACGAGGATTTTTGATCCTTGTTTACTTTTAAAGTGATATAATTAACTAAATAGATAGTTAAAATGACCTAAGGAGAAGAAATGAAAAATCATGTACCAACACCAGAACAAGTAGAAGTGATGATGATTGAGAAGATGGGAGCTTTGCCTCAATCTTTAAATGCCGCAAAAGCGATAGATCCACGATTTTTGATAGAGCAGGCGATGAGCAGTAAGTTCAGCATTCAAGATGAAAACAATCCGTTTGACCCTAAAACCTCTATGATGTTGGCACTTGCAGTCTCCATTACGCTTGGCAGCGAAGAGTGCACTCAAGAGCAGACGAAGATGCTTAAAAAAATGGGAATGAGTAAAGAGGAGATGGCATACCTTGTCAAGATAGTCAAGCATGCCCAAAGCAGCGCGGTTATGGGCAATGCCAAAGCCGCTTTTGAAACTTTTGAAAGCTGAGGTTATGAAAAAAGTAGTCATTTTCGGAGCCGGCTTTGCCGGGCTTCATATATGTTATAAAATCCGCCATCTTATCGGAAAAACCATCCAGCTTACCATTATAGACCCACGTAAATTTTCACTGCTAAAACCCTCTCTTCCCGAAGTCGCCTTTGAAGGCGCACCCATATCCCACTCACTTGTAGAGCTTGAGCATACGATAGCATCCAAAGGAGCGGAGTATATTCAAGATGAAGCTGTTTTGATAGATGCCAACAACAATACCGTCAAATTAAAAAAAAGTGGTGATATAGCGTACGACTACCTGATGATAACGGTAGGAGCGATCAAGGATTATGATGCTATCAAAGGTTTTAGAGAGTATGGTTACTCCGTTTGTGACGACACGCAGGCACAGCGTCTTTGGGAACGTGTAAAGAGCTTTGATGGCGGAAAGGTTGTTAGCGGTGCGGCAAAAAGCACATGGGGAACACGCGTAGATGCTCCACCGCTTAGCGCTCCGTGTGAAGGTCCTATAGGCGAGATTATGTTTATGCTGGATCACTATCTTGTTTCTGAGAAAAAGATGCAGCGTAAAGAGGACTTTTCTATCGATGTTTTCACACCGGGCGAGATATTTTTTGAGGATGTGGGCGATGTGCCTAGAAACGCTGTGGGTGCAATTATGCAAGAGCGTGGAATCACACTGCATACCGACAAAGTGCTTAAAGAGATAGGCAAAGATTTTATCGCTTTTGAGGATGGAAGCAAGATGGAGTGCGACTTGGCTATCGTCATTCCGCCTTATAGTGCGCCGCAGTTTCTCAAAGAGTCTCATATAGGCGATGAAAAGGGATTCATCCCTACCGATATCCAGATGCGCCATCTGGATTTTCCAAATATCTTTGCCGCCGGTGATATTGCCGCTTTGGCACAACCGAAACTAGGGCATATCGCTATCATTCAAGCCTCCATTGCCGCTGCAACTCTGCTAAAAGAGCTTGGCGAAGATGTCAAGATACCGCCACATGATCTGGAAGTTTTTTGCATTATGAATATGGGAGGAGATGATGCGACACTTATTGTTTCCAATGTTCTTTACGGTGGAAAAACTGACTTAGCCGTTCATTCGCCGTTGGCGAAGATGATGAAATGGGGATTTGACAGCTACCTTTACTACAACAAAGGGCATATGCCGCCGGATTTCGCTCTTGAAGCAACAGACAAGCTGTTTAAGCTTTTTGCCAAATAGAGCTAATGGGGAGCACATACGCTTCCTAGAACAATCCCTTTTTTTACAATTTTCATAAGTTTTTTAAAAATAATTCAAATTTCTAAAAATATATGATAAAATTGAACAGAAAGAATGATTCTTGAATTGACTATTTTTTGATATGAGTAAAGAGATGGCTGGAAAACTTTAAGGAAACAGGATGAAAAATGAGATTGATACGGTTGACTTATCTCAACTTTCCAAAAACACGCAAGACATTACCGTTTTATATGTAGAAGATGAAAAAAATGTCCGTGAGCAGACACTCAGGATGCTTGGTATACTCTTTCAGAATATAGAGACGGCAAATGACGGTTTGGAAGCCTGGGAAAAGTACCAAGAAGGGCGTTATGACATCGTTTTTACCGACATTAGCATGCCGAGAATGGATGGTTTGACTCTTATTCAAAAAATAAAAGAGCAAGAGTCGTCACAAAAAATCGTTATTTTTTCAGCTTACAATACGGCTGAGTATCTCCTTGAAGCTATAGAGCTTGGTGTGGATGGGTTCATTATGAAACCCATTGAAATGGATAAAATGATACTTACCATAAAAAAAGTGACCGACTCCATTTTTGCACAAAAACTGCTACAAAACTATCATGAAGAGTTACGCGCCGAGGTAGAAGCAAAAACAAAAACGATTCAACAGCAGATAGTTACCGACAAACTTACCGGGTTGCCAAACCGTTTTGCGCTCAATCTTGTTTTAGATGAGCTAAAAGAAGAGCGTGCTTTCATTCTTGTCAATATCGACAATTTCGACAGTATCAACACCATTTATGGTTACGATAACGGCAACAAGATCATTCGTGCCATTGCACAACTGCTTCAAGAGCATCTACTTGAAGGATGTGAGTTGTACTACCTAGGTAGTGATGAGTTTGGTTTGCTTTGCGAAGAGACAGACAAAAACAAAATAACCGCTTACGCAGAAAAACTGCAACGCTGCATTTTGAACTTTCCTCTCTCTTTGGAGAACAATCGCGTAAAACTTACCGCTACTATAGCCATAACCATAGGCAATAAAGAGCTGCTCAAACGTGCACATATAGCGCTAAAAGAGGCTAAAAACAATGGTAAAAACCGCATAAAATTTTATACTGAAGCACTTGCTATAGAGCGTTTGCAGCATCAAATTCAGCGTTACAGTCCAATCATTCGCGAAGCGCTTGAAAATGACAAAATAGTTCCCTTTTTTCAGCCCATCATCGATAACTATACACACAAGGTTGCAAAGTATGAGTGTTTGGCACGTATCATTGACGGTGATCAGATCTACTCTCCCTTTTACTTTATAGATGTCGCACAGATGATCGGTGCCGTGCAGGAGATAACAAAAGTGATGATAGACAAATCCTTTGCCGCTTTTGCAGATAATGACTATGAATTTTCCATCAACATTACCGAAAATGATTTGCATGATGAGTATTTGGTGGAGTATTTTCGGCAAAAGCTAAAAGAGTATGGTATGAGCCCTTCACGTGTTGTTTTGGAGGTGCTTGAGGGTGTCAGTGCAACAGGCGTCTCCAACTCCATTCATCAGCTTGTCAAGCTCAAAGAGTGTGGCTTCAAAATAGCCATAGACGACTTTGGAACGCAAAACTCCAACTTTGAGCGTGTCAACAGCATGAATGTCGATTTCATTAAAATTGACGGGAGTTTTGTAAAAAAAATAGCGACCGATGAAAAAAGCTACTCTATTGTCAAAACCATCAGTAACTTTGCCAAAAGCATCGGTGCACAAACCGTTGCCGAGTATGTAGACAACGAAGAGGTACAAAAGCGCGTTGAAGAGCTGGGCATAGAGTTTTCGCAAGGGTATTACTTCGCGCCGCCAAGTCGGGAGTTGGTAGCGGTATGATGCGAACTCTTTTAAAATGGATGCTTTTTTGCATGTTGGTTGGAATGAGTGTACATGCAGAAGAGGAAAATATAGACACTCTTTTGCAGATGGTGGAAAAAAGGAGTGATCTTTCCGAAAAGACGAAGCTGGCAAATGGTGGTATCTCTTTTGTCTGGACGCGGGATGATTTGGAGCGGATGCAAATAACCAATCTAAAGCAGATTTTAAAAACTGCCTACCCCTTTGGTTATAACGAAAATCGTTTCGCTTTAGTAGATCCTTTGACCTACCAGTCTACGCAGCCCTTTTTAAGCTCTGTTATTCGTGTTTACATCGATAATCAGGAGATTACAACCGGATTGTATGGTAGTGGTGTATTTTTGATGGGCGATGCCAACATCGACTGGGTAGACCATGTCGAAATCTATACGCAAAATCCGACATACGAATACTCAACAGAACCTACCATTACACTCATTAAGCTCTATTCAAGAAGTGTCAAAAAAGATGAAGGCAGTATGCTCAAGCTTGAAGGCGGTAGTTACGGACAAAAAAGGGTAGATGGCTTTCAAGCCGGCTATATTGGGGATTGGTCCTACTTCGCTTTTGGACTTTTAGACGATGCAAAACGAAAAAAATATAAAAGTTTCAACACGACACTCTCAAGAGACAGAGAGGTGCAAAATGTTGTAGCGACACTTCACAAAGAGCAAACAAATATCTTGCTTTATGCATTTCATCAGCATCGTGACGGTTTTATGGGAATGAGTATAGATGCCACACCGACAAAGTCTGAGTTAGATGCAAAATATATCCACTTAGGAATTGACTCTAAAGTGAAAAACTTTTCTTATGTGGTTACTGGAAGCTATACAAAGACGAAAGCTGATTTGGAAGATGATGTTACACCAATTCCTTCAGCACCGTTTTACGGTATGTTTCCCATTGCCTCTACTATTTCGTACACACACTCATATACTATAACGGCAGAAGCGAAGTACAAGCAAACCTATGCAAAGCACTCTTTGCTTGGTGGTTTGAAGTATCGCTTCAAAAAAGGGGTTTGGGATAAATCGTTTATAAACGGTATCGATACAGCACAAAACGATGATGAAAAAGTGCAAAAAATCGGGGCTGTCTATTTTGAAGATCAGTATGCGCTGAAAGAAAACTCCATTGTAACACTTGGATGTCAGTTCGAAGATATTGAAACAGAGCATTCATGGCAAAAAGATGACTTTTTTATGTATAGACTGGGGCATACTTACTTGTCTAACGGTTGGACTTTTAAGACATTCTATTCACATGTTTTTGTCCCAATGGAGCCTTATTTGGTCGGTTCTTACACCTACTTGGCGCATCCAAATGATTACTACAATCCTACACAGTATGACACAATTGCAGAAAATATCATTTATGAAAATGGTTCGCATAAATATGAGGCGATTTTTGACTATACTGAGACAAAAAACTATCTGTTGCCATTGAGTATGGGAAGGCTAGTTAATTATGACAAGACGATGAAAATGAGTGGTGTCGATCTGCGTTGGACCTATATGTATGGAAAATTTGACAAGCTGTTTTTGCGTGGAAGCTACCGGCTTGTGCAAAATACTCCAGAGGAGTATTTTCAAAACCTACAAGAGTATACGGGAGTTGTACGTACTGTCAATACGGTAAAAAATATCGACTTTTTCAACGAGCTTGTGTATGAATGGAACAATGCCGGAAAGGAGAATCACTTCAACTTCAGTTGCGGTGCTCAATATACATACAAAAAAAGCCTCACTTTCGCTCTTAAGGCACTCAATATCTTTGATGATGCTAGAACAAGCAGCTATGTTCGTATGAATCCAAACACGTTCCAGCCCGAAGAGCCTTTGTACATCTCTCCGATAGATCGTGAAATTATCGCCAGCATCAAGTGGGTCTTTTAATGAGAGTGCTAACTTTTCTTTTGTTGTTTGTTTCGCTTGTTTTACATGCAGACATCTACACACAGAAACTGTATGAGAGGGTGCTTGGGTCTATATTTACTCATAGACCTATTGTCGCTTATGTCGTTGGAGATGCCAGAAAGGATCTTGAGCAAAGCCATCTCTTTAGAGTCGTTTCTGCATGTAGCGATGATGTGAATGTAGTCATTGTCGATGCCTATACATCCATTCCCAAAGAGTGTAGCTACAAACCCGTTTTTGCAATTACACATAAGGCTTATCAAAAAACACCGCAGGCATTTGGTGCTTTTTACTGGTTCAAAGGGCGACCACAGCTTCATTTTAGAAGTGCTAAAATGGCAGAGCTTGGACTTTCCCTTTCAAATGAGTTACAAAGGTATGCAGATGAGTAGACGTTTTTCCTTTTTTAAGAGTATCTATTTGGTCTATCTTTTGGCGTCGATGATCTTTTTTCTTTCATTTTACATCTATAAGACCTTCGATGAAACGAGTGAAGAGATCTCTTCGCTTACTCTTCGCTCCAACATCGAGTATATAGACAATGTCACAAGCAATATAGCACAGCACTTGATATATGCCGCCAATGGAGCCTCTTTGGAGGAAGCACTTGCTAAAGATACCCGCTTAAGAGAGCATTTGGAGCATATTCTTGAGGTCCTTGTAACGAAGCGTTATCGTTACATTTATGTAGTAGATAAAGATGCCAAAGGAAGGTTTCGTCTACTGCTTGATGGCGCGAAAGTGGAAAAAGGTACCTTTTTGGAGATGTTTCAGCCTGTTAATGCAAAGCGGTGGTTGCAAGTGTATGAGAAGAAAAAGCCAACATTTTTTCACCACAAAGAGGTCAAAGGCATTTGGATGACCTATCTTAAACCGGTTCTTTTAAACGGTAGAGTCATTGCCGTTATCGCTATAGACTTCTCTTTGAAAGAGCAGCAAACTTTACAGCAAATACTGCAAGATCTTGCCAAGGTACTTGGGGTGTTCATTACCGCTTTACTGTTTGTTTTGTTGATGCTGATTGTCTTTGCCTACATTGATCGCAAGCGTGTCGATATGCTGACGCGACAAGCAGAAGAGATCAAAAATTTCAATATCACTCTTAGACAAAAGGTAAAAGAAGAGGTTGCTAAAAACCGTGAAAAAGATAAAAAGATTCTAGAACAGTCCAGACTGGCGCAAATGGGAGAGATGATAGGCATGATAGCGCATCAGTGGCGTCAACCCATCAGTGCTATTAGTGCAACCGCCATTACGATCATGATGAAAGCGAAGATGGATATGCTCTCTCCAAAAGAGGCGGCCGAGTATGCAGAAAAAATTTCAGAACTCACACAAGAGCTTAGTAAAACCATCGATGATTTTCGGGATTTTTTCAAACCGACAAAAGAGAGAAAAAGCATGACATACAAGAGTTTAGTCAAACAAACTCTTAATATTGTCGAGGTCTCTTTACATAACAAAAATATAGACATTATTGTTGAGATAGAGAGTGACGTCGAATTTTGTACCTATACCAATGAACTCAAGCAAGTGCTGCTTAACCTTATAAAAAATGCCGAAGATATACTCATAGAGAAAAAGGTAGAAAATCCATACATCAAAATCAGTGCAAAAGGTAACCGCCTTTGCGTTCGTGACAACGGTGGCGGTATTCCAAAAGAGATAGAGAAAAAGATTTTCGATCCCTACTTTTCGACAAAATCCAAAAACGGAACGGGGCTTGGTCTGTATATGAGTAAAATCATTGTCGAAGAGCACTGCGGCGGCAAGCTTTTGGTAAGTAATGATGAAAAAGGTGCAGTGTTTGTCATAGAGTTGCCACCTTCAGAGTGCGAATAATGTAGCTTTAAGTGCATGTAAGGTATAATTGCAGTTCAAAAATTTTAAAGAAAGTGGGTGATGTGAATGCCTGGCGTTATCGTAAGACCTGACGACAGTTTTGAAGCTGCTTACAGACGTTTCAAAAAGCAAGTGGATCGTAACTTGATCGTAACAGAAGCAAGAGCGAGACGATTCCACGAGACTGAAACGGAAAAACGTAAGAAGTTCAAAATTGCGGCTCGTAAGAAAATGCTTAAACGTCTCTATATGATGAGACGTTACGAATCACGACTCTAATTTATAAGCCTTCGGGCTTATAAATCTTTTTTTTCTCATAAATTTTTCTTCTTAAAATATCTTTCTCAATTTACTTGTTTATTATCGAACTAAAAACGGATTCCCGCCCCTACTAAAAACTGGTAGTCGTTGTTTTTTGGAGTGTAGCCGCTGCTTTCTTGAACATGCTTGACATAGTCCCAGATAAAAGCGGTATCGATGAAGATTTTGTCTTTGATGATGTCGTTTTCGAGTTTGGTAATGAAGTGGTGCTTGAATGAACCGGAGCGCTTGTCACTGAGAGTTGCTTTGTAGTCGAGTTTGAGTTTGTTTTTACGGTTGAGTTTTTGTTCGAATTTGGATGTCGCCTCTACTGAAAAAGAGCCGCTATAGGGAGATTCGCCCAGTAGAACCTCATAAAAGTGCGTACGCAAATAGGCTGGACCGAGCGTAACGTACCACTCTCTTTTGGAAGTGTAGACAAAGGTATACCCAAGTGCGCTACCAAAAGTTAGCTGTGCCTTTATGTTTTGAAAAAGATTTTGGTAATACTCTGCAAAAACAGGGGTAATGAAGAATGCTTTGCTAAGGAAGTAGTCGTATTTTGTATTGATACGATTGTCTTCAGATATTTTGATGCCCTCTGCTTTGGAGTATCGACCGAGGTAATCGAGTGTGAATCGATCACTTGTCGTTCTGCGCTTGAGTGAAATTTTCAGTGAAGCGCTGCTTTGGTCGCTGTTGCCCTTTCTTAAATCAAAATCGAGTGCCAAATCTCCAGACCAAAAGTACCACTCCTCCTCTTTTGCCATAGCGATGGATATGATGAGCTTTTTATCGAACGTATAGCTGTTTTGACCGTTTGTGATGGTAATTTTTCCGTTTTTATAGTTGATGATACCTACAAAAATTGCTGCATTGTCGATGTTGATGCGCATCATGTCGTAACTTTTTATACGCGTAATGTCTTTAAGCGGAATTGTGATGATGCCAAACTCTTTGGACTCGAACTCCAAATCATCATCGTACATATAGCGAATATGTCCAACAAGCCAGTCGCCGTAAACGGTCTCAATCCAGTCATAGCCATTTTGTGGTGTAGGGGAGAGCTCTTCCCATTTTGTCGGTACTATATCGTGAAAACGAACCGTGCCGTTTTCATCTATGGAGTGTACGACATCTTTGAGTGTGACGTTGGAGGAGGGAGTATCCGCCTCTTTTGCCTTTTGGCGAATCTCCTCTGTTGAGCTACCGGATGTATCGGGAATGACAACGGGCTCTTTTGCACTAAGCAAGATGCAAAAAAGCAACAAAAGAGCTGTTTTACGCAGTGCCATAAAGCTCATTGTACAAATCAAACGCGTATCGGTCGCTCATAGAGGCTATAAAGTCTGCAACAACACGATGTTTTGGACGTCTTTCTAGCTGCTTGTAGTAAAAAGTGGAGAGGAGTTTCGGCTCTTGCATCAAAGCGTCGTAAAGACCTTTGATCGCTTGTGCTCCGGAGAACATTTTTCGTACTATTTTATGGTGCATGTAGAGTTTTTGAAAAAGAATCTTTTTGAGTATTTTTATCTCTTTTTCTAGCTCTTTTTCAAAGCCGATTATCATAGGACTCTCTGCTGGGAGTGTCGCACATAAAATGCCGTCATGATTTGGAATGCGCTCTTTGGAGTAGTCCAGCAGAGCATAGACAAGGTAGTTGATAAGATGTGAACTAAAACGGTAGCGAAACATCTCTTTTTCCTCTTTTTCTATGCCCTCTTTATGCACCTCTTCCAAAATTCGTCTTGCAAGGCTGCTTTCTTGAAGGTCCTCAAAGAGGATAAGCCCGGAGTTTACCCCGTCATCTATATCGTGACTGATGTAGGCTATCTCATCGGCGCGGTCGACTATCATCGCTTCGATGCTTGGATGTTTGCAAAGTAGAAACGTTTCCTCTATCCATTTTGGAAGAAAGCTTTTTTTATAGGGGTAGGAGTGTTTGAGCAGACCTTCTAGTGTTGCGAAAGTCAGATTGAGACCGTCAAAGTTTTTATAGCGCTTTTCCAGTAGTGAAACGACGCGAAAACTTTGAAAGTTGTGTTCAAATCCGTTTGCATAGCCATCTTTTTTCAAGCACTCGTCAAGTTTGTCTCCGCCGATATGCCCAAAGGGGGTATGCCCAAGGTCATGAGCGAGCGCTATGGCTTCAGCAAGACTTTCGTTGAGATTGAGTGAGCTTGCGATGCTTCGCGCTATTTGAGCGACTTCGATGGAGTGTGTCAGACGTGTTCGGAAAAAATCCCCCTCATGGTTGAGAAAAACCTGAGTTTTATACTCCAACTTACGAAAGCTTCCACTATGAATGATGCGGTCGCGATCCCTTGCAAAAGGGTCTCGAAAGTCGTCCGTATGCGGGTGGAATCGGTGTGAGCACTCCATTACGCTTTTTTGAGAAACTCCGCTTTGAGGTAGATTTTCGTGCCGTTTACTCTTCCTTCTATGTGACCTTCGACATCTTGCGGTATGGAGATGTTGCGTACGGTCGTTCCGCGCTTTGCGGTAAATCCTGCACCCTTGACGTCAAGATCTTTTAGTATGACGACGCTGTCTCCCGCTTTGAGCTCTACACCGTTGGCATCTTTGACAACTACTTTGTTGGCATCTGCTTCAAGCAGGCTTTGTGCGAGTTTTTCTTCCTCTTCTTCAAGGTACATCATATCGGTCAGGTCGGCACGCCCCAGTTTGGAAAGAAGTATGTAGCTGAGCACTTTGACGTCGCTATCCTCACTCCACATCGAATCGTTGAGGCAGTTGAAGTGCGTTTCATCAAGCTCGCCTGATTCTATTTGACTTTTGCATGTAGCACAAAGTGCGACGGAGTGATTAGGAGCGAACTCATACTCGGTTACGTTTTCTTCACTGGAACATAGTTGGCATTGCATTATTTTTCCTCTTTCTCTTTTTGAAATTCGATGACATCATCGATGTCTGCATTTTTATCTTGTTTCTTATTAAAAAAGGCTTTTTCCGCCTCTTTTTCATCATATTTTCGGCATTGTACGGGAATGTTTTGTGTGTTTGGTTCACTTTGAATCTGATCGCACATCGTGCCGTTGATTGTAAAGTTGCTGCATCCCTCAAGCAGGAGCAGCGCTAGCGTCCATAGCGATATGTTTCGTCTGTTCATGTAGGCTCTTTGATAATGAGTTTGAGGTATTTTTTAGGTGTGGCTTTTTTCATCGCTTCGGCAAGCCAGCGTATCTGAAAGTAGGCCGCACCGCTGTCACGGAGTGTGAAGTAGTTTTTCAGACTTCTAAGGTTGAAAGTGACTACCATATCGACTTTCCAGTTATCGGTTACTATATGCTTGAAAGCATCGCCAACATTTCGCTTTTTCTTTCCTTTTTGGAGTGCTTCAAAAAGGGCTTCGCTTTGTGCACGAAACTCATCGAGCAGTTCCAAAGAACTCTTTGCGACGGCTTGGGTGTAGAACTCTTCCATGCGCTCTTTTTGAAACTGCAGCTTTTGAAACATCGCATCGATTTCAATGCGGTTGTAGGCTTCATCTGCAGTGACAAGCAAGTCGAGTTCGTTTACCTTTTGGAAAAAGAACTCCTGTGGATTCAAGTCCTCCTGTGCGGCTACAAAGGCGTTGATGACGCTGCTCATCGTGTAGCGTGTACTGCGTACGCTGATTGCTTGGATGCGGTGTCTTGCATGCTCTTGTAAAACCCCGCGCGAAGTACCGCGAATGAGGTAGCTAAGGTTGGTGTGCTCCAAAATGGAGTGGTGGAAATATGTCCATGCAAGGTCATCGAGCAGCTGGGAGCCGTCGATTGCATTGAGCTCTTTGAGAGCCTCTTTAGTCGGCAACTCCTCTTCGAAACGGCGAACCACTTCGTTTTCACTGTTTGCAAAGGAGTCGTAGCAGGTGCGCGCGGCAACTTCGCTTACGCCTATCCCCGTTTGGCTCAGAAGTGTGACAACGGGCTTTTTGTAGCGTATGCCGTAGTGGTTGACTACTTCACTCACACTTTTTCCTTGTGACTCTTTTTGGCATGTTACCACCCTATACCAAGCCCCACGACATAGCGTCGATCTTCGATGATGTTATCTGCCGTACCGACATTTTCTCTATAGGTTGCAGCTTGAATTTTCAAAATTGTAAGCTGCAAATCGATTCCCGCCGTATAGGCTTCTTGATACCATCCTGCACTGAGTGAGCCCATAACCCACATATTGTCGAACATGTCAATTGTAAGACCCGCACGTATATTGTTCGTAAAATCTTCGTTCGCATCTATCGTTTTGTACTGATCGTAGTAGTCTGTTGGATTGACATGACGTACAAGAGCCTGTTTTGCTCCTAGTATATCGACATAATCCACACCGACTATGATGCGATTTAAGTATGGTACCTCTTTGGTTACGGAGATACCGGCATTTACCGTCATAGGAACGGATCCGTAAACATCTCCATAGTTGAGCGAACCGGCATTAAGAACACTCAAACCGATAGTGGGCTGCCACTCTTTGGCAACGGGCAGTTTGTAAAGTACCCCGACATCCACACCGACACCGCTGTTGGTTTTTTCATAGTTATCTTGCAGATAGGTTGCGAGATCGTCTTTATTGAGGACAATTTCGGGCTCTGTCAAGGCGGCGTCGTAGGATTTTTGACTTATATACTTTCCACTTACCCCTACGACAAGCTCTCCATACGGAGTTTCAAACTGTTTTGCAATACCAAGAACAAGACCGCCGTAAGCGCGTCCATGCACCTCCAAAAGACCGTTGATACCGTCATTCGCATGTGGAATCATATTGATGTCGGTGCTACCGAGTATACCTATGGAAAAGGCGTATGTGGTGTCGCCATGGTAGGAGGCGGAGGTATAGTTGGAGACATTTGCGTTGAAGGTCTTTCCGCTGTATTTTTTGATGGTATCGACGATGTCCTCCTCTTCGGAGTTGTCGACATCTTCTATGAAGTCTTGAATCTTTTTAGAGCCTGTTACACTCAAACCCAAAAGCTCAATTTCGACACCGTGAGACTTTTTGATGTTGATAAGTCCCGCCGGGTTGTAAAAAACGGCTGTGGAGTAGCCGCCTATGGCGGTGTTGGCTCCACCGGCACCCATGATCCTCGGGTCTTTGTAAACAAACTCCTGTACGGACATGTCGGCATAGGCAAGTGTGCCCAGTGCAGCGAGGGGGAGGATATATTTTTTCATGTCTTTCTCCTTGTTTTAGTAGCTATAGCCGCTATAATCGATATAATCGACTTGCTCGTCGTTAAGATACTTAATAATATCGTCAACTGTTACATCTCTGTCTTCACCACCGGTAATATCTTTTTTAATATCAGCAATACTTTGTTCGATGTCTACATCTGTTTGTGAAGAGTAGATGGAAGTGATGGCATCGGTTCCTTCGTTGAGCGTATCGACGAGGATGTCGGTAATGGCTG
>JALWLR010000130.1 GCA_027084065.1 Helicobacteraceae bacterium
ATCAAGTCCATATCATCAACTAAAGAGTCGTTGTGAGTAAAAAACTCTTTATCGAAACGCTTGGTTGTGCTATGAATGAGCGTGACAGCGAGCATATGATAGCAGAGCTCTCCCAAAAAGAGAACTATACGCTTACCGACTCGGCAGAAGATGCCGACCTCATACTCATCAATACCTGCTCGGTACGTGAACGCCCCGTCCATAAGCTTTTTAGTGAGCTTGGCGCTTTTAACAAAAAGAAAAAAGAGGGTGCTAAGATAGGCGTATGCGGATGTACTGCATCGCATCTGGGTAAAGAGATCATCAAGCGTGCCCCTTATGTCAGCTTTGTCCTTGGCGCACGAAACGTTTCAAAGATTACCGAAGTGCTTCACAAGCCAAAAGCGGTTGAAACCGACATCAACTACGACGAAAGCCAATTTGCGTTTAACGACTTTCGATCCTCTCCCTACAAAGCTTACATCAACATCTCTATAGGATGTGACAAACAGTGTACTTTTTGCATCGTTCCAAAAACAAGAGGAGAGGAGATCTCCATTCCGGCAGACCTCATCATTAAAGAGGTACAAAAAGCGGTAGATGCCGGTGCAAAAGAGGTGTTTTTACTTGGACAAAACGTCAACAACTATGGCAGAAGATTCAGTGGTAAACATGAAAAAATCAACTTTACCGAGCTGTTGCGACGCGTTAGTCGCATAGAGGGACTTCGCCGCATTCGCTTTACCTCTCCCCATCCGTTTCATATGGATGACGAGTTTTTGGAGGAGTTTGCTTCCAACCCGAAAATATGCAAGTCTATGCACATGCCGCTACAATCCGGTTCTTCAAAAGTACTCAAGGAGATGAAACGCGGCTATACGAAAGAGTGGTTTTTAAACCGTGTACAAAAACTCAAAGAAATTTGTCCCGAAGCAACCATCTCTACAGACATCATCGTCGCGTTCCCAGGAGAGAGCGACGAGGACTTCGAAGAGACGCTTGACGTCATGCGTAAAGTGGAGTTCGATCAGGTTTTCTCTTTCAAATACTCTCCACGTCCTCTTACAGAAGCGGAAAAATTTACCAATGTCGTCGATCCCGAAGTTGCAAAAGAGCGGCTTATACGACTGCAAGATCTGCATCAACAGATAGTGGACAAAAAGGTAGAGCAGCTACGAGGAAAAACCTTTGAAGTCTATTTCGAAGAGTTGGCGGCAGACAATTATGTTCGCGGGCGCACGGACAACAACATCATTGTCAAAGTAAAAGGGAGTGAAGAGCTTTTAGGAGAGTTCAAAAAGGTAACTATAACGGATGTTGCTCGCACCGTTATGACAGGCGAGATTCTTGAAGAAAAAGATCGCTAGAGCACTAGCTCTTCTCCTACTCCCGCCAATTGGAGCGCTCCTTATAAGATTGCTGTATCATCTTAACAAAAAAGAGTTTCATCTCGACCCAAGCGTGAAGAACGAGCCCACTATCTTTGCCGTTTGGCACGGCGATCTGCTGATGCTGCCCTACCTCTACTTCCAGTACCGAAAAAAACCACATGCAAAAGTGCTTATCAGTGATCATTTCGACGGGCTTATCATCTCCAAAACCATTCGCTACTTCGGCTTTGAAACCATTGCCGGCTCTACCAACCGCAAAGCCGTCAAAGCGCTTATGCAATCCATAAAAGGACTAAAAGAGGGCTATGACATAGGTATTACGCCTGATGGTCCAAAAGGACCAAGACACAGCGTAAGTGACGGTGTTATCGTAATGGCGAAAAAAGCAAAAGCCGACATCGTCTTAGTGCAGATCAAACCGACAAAATACTGGCAATTCAATTCATGGGATCGATTTAAGGTTCCCAAACCTTTTGGAGTGTTAAAATATTATACAAAGAGAGTCGACGTTACCAACCTGGAGCTAGAAGAGGCACGAGAGATCATAAAAAAAGGGCTGCTTACACATGAAGGCTAAAAGTTTTTTTCTTATAGCGTTACTTTTCATTATGGCCATGCTGCTTTATTTTTTTATAAACCCATCCTATGAGCGATCCCTCGAAGCAAAATTCTATTATGAAACGGGAATGTATGAGAAGGCATACAAACTTGCCAAAGAGGCATTTGAACTCGATCCCTACAACAAAATGGCAGTTACTATTATGACACAGTCACAATACGCCCTTCGATATGTACGCTACATACAAAATGCAAAAAAATATATTCGCAAAATCGAACAGATGCTCCAAGAGGGAGAGGTTGATGATAAAAAACGTGCAAAAATTCGCACAATTGCGTCAATTATGGTAGAATCTTATAAAAAACTAGCTCCCTCCGTCGTTGTCGACAAAACGCTTATAAAGGAGGCCAAATCATACTATGAACAATTCAGCAGACTCCTTGAAAAAGCTCATAAATTCTAAACGATTCGAATTTTTAGACTATCTCCACCATGTAAAAGGCTACAGTGAACTTACACTCAAAACCTACAACGAAGCACTACAAGAAGCAGTAGAATTTATTGAGTTTGAAAAGGAAAAAGAGCTCATCATCTGCAACCTTATGCCCTATCGCCTCCATATTGCCTCTTTGAGCGCAAAAAGCATAGCCAAAAAGCTCAGTGCTCTTCGAAGTTTCGCCGCCTATCTCAACGAACACGGTTTTGCATGTAAGCTCCAAGCCGACGATCCGGTAAAAGTTCCAAAAACACTTCCTAAACCGGTATCGCACACTCACATAAAGGAGGCCTTAGAACAAGCCTCGTTTGAGGAGCGTTTTGTTATTATCATGATCTATACGCTCGGTCTGCGCATAAGCGAATTGAGCAATATTCGCCTTGAAGATATTTCCAATGAGTGGATTCGAATCCGTGGAAAAGGAAACAAACAAAGAGATGTTCCACTGCTAAAAAGTACTGCACAACTCATTCAAAAATATCTGGACGAAAAAAGACCCAAAACCTACCTTTTTGAAAAAAACGGGGAAAAATTAAGCCAAAATAGTTTAAGATATATTATAAATAAAACATTCTCGAAAATAGGACTCAAAGTGACACCCCATCAGCTGCGCCACTCTTTTGCGACATCTCTACTAAACAACGGAGCGGCAATAGCGGATGTAAGTGAGTTGCTTGGGCATGCATCGATGGCGACAACACAAATCTATACCAAACTTGCAAGCAGCCTCAAACAAGAGAATTACCAAAAAACACACCCACTTTGCGGCGGAGATTTATAATTGGCTAGACATCTATTCAAATTTATGTACGACATCGCCTTTATAAATATTGTTACGCATTCAGACTCCATTCATGTCTATGTTGAACTGCTTCGCTCAAAGAAACAAAAAAGAAGTGACGAGAGGATTTTCATTTTAAACGAATCCTATAAGCCGGAGCTGCTTTTTGACTATATCAAACCCTTCATGGAGGATACTCCCTACTTCTATATCTCTTTACTCGATACTTCATTTGAGCAAGGTGCACTACCTACATGCAATAAGCATGAACTCTCAAAATACAAAGATCTCAGTACATCGAAATATCGATGCATAGACCAAAAATGGATCTGTTATACCTCGGCTGCCGATTTGGAAAAGCAGATAAAGGAGCACTCCTCTTACGGTGTCGATTTTGTTTTTTCTCCCTTTGTTATCTTAAAAAAGTTTTTCAAAGACAAAATTCAAGAAAGAATCGCTTTGTATGTCTTCATTCAACAAGATGCGCTTGCAGTCGCTGTCTTTCAAGAGGGAAAACTCCTCTATGGAGACTACCTCGATACCCGTGCAGATATGACACTTGGAGATGAAATTGAGCTTGGGTTTGAAAGCAACGAACAAAAAGAGACAGAAGATGAAAGCATAGATCTCGATGAGATCGACTTAGATGAAGATCTCTCTCTCGATGAAGAACTCGAAGAACTCGATGATTTTTCCGAGCTTGAAAGCCTTGATGAACTAAATGGAGAAGATGACTTGGAGAGTCGACTTGATGCAAATCTGGAGTCGGTAGATAAAAATGAAGAGGAGGAAGAGGAGGATTTGGAAAAAGCTCAACAAGCAACTGAAGACTTCAAACGCTTCACACTTATACAATCATCGCTTGCACGCTACTATAGAGATGAACGCTACGAAAGCGACTTCATAGAAAATGCATATATAGCAGACTCCGTAAAAGTCGGAAACGATTTTAAACGCTACATGCAAGAAGAGCTTTTTCTCACTCCGTACATTCGTTCTATAGAACCCGAATATGAAATCGCCCAACTTGCCAAAGAGGAGCTTGGACTATTATGAAATACAGCTACATAGAGCCTAGAAAGAAAAGTCCTCTTACACCCGAAGCCATTTTGGTGCTTACCTTTTTCGGTATTGCATTTTTTTTGATTTTTTCCACCTATGGCTTTCTTCTTTTCAAAGAGTACAGAACCGCCGACGAAATCCGTACCATCTATGCAAAAAAATCGGAACTCAAAAACTCCATCAACGAAATGAAAGCCTCCATTGCCTTTATAGAAAAAGAGGCAAATCTCGCAAATAAAATCTACACAACAAACAGTGTACTCAAAGATAGTATAGCCAATCTCTTCGATCTCGTTCCCGATAGAATTACACTCTCTAAAGCCGTTATTTTAAAAAATGGTCTCATTCTA
>JALWLR010000131.1 GCA_027084065.1 Helicobacteraceae bacterium
GAAAAATGCCCCGACAAAAGAGCACTTTGAGTCTCAAGACTTCATCATAGCCATCGACGCCTCCTATTCGATGATGGCTGAAGACATAAAACCAAACCGTTTCGAAGCGGCGAAAAAAGTCATAAAAAAGCTTCTCAAGCTCCATCCAAAAGATCGTTTCACGCTATTTGCTTTTACATCAAACGCACTACTTATCTCTCCACCGACAACCGACACAGCCATCTCTGTTGATGCTTTGGATGCACTCAATCCAAACTACATTTTGACAAAAAGCACCAGTTTGGAAAACCTTTTTGAAACAGTGGGAAAGATCTCCTTTAAAAAAAAGATGCTCATTATCTTCAGTGATGGCGGTAATGATACCGACGTAGCCAAACTTGTTACTATTTTGAAAAAAAATCGTATAACCCCCTATTTTGTAGCTACAGCTACCAAAAAAGGAGCGGCACTAAAAAAAGGAAACAGATTTTTGAAAAATGCTCAAAACGAGCTGGTCGTTTCCAAAATCAATCCAGCCCTCAAAGACATCGCTTCACTCAGCGGCGGCAAATACTATGAGCTAACCGACCATGGCGCTATAGAGCGACTCTCCAGTGATATAAGCAGCGACATGCAAAACAGACACAAAACCATTTTACAGGTGCAAAGCTACAAAGAGCTCTTTTTCATTCCGCTTTTTATCGCTCTTCTACTTTTTATAAGTGCCGTAACGAAACTCCATCAAATGCTTCCGTTTGTCCTGCTTTTAGCACTCCTACCCCATAAAGCCGATGCTTCCGTTTTGGATTTTTACTATCTTAAACAGGCAAATGAAGCCTATGCCAACAAGCACTACAAAGAAGCAGCAGACGCCTTTTTACATCTGCGTGCCACTCCTCAAAGTACCTACAATGCCGCCACAGCCTACTACAAAGCAGGTCTGTACAAAAAAGCTCTCAAACTCTACTCCACTATCCAAACATCCAACCCGAAGCTAAAAGCGGCAATCTTTTACAATATGGCAAATGCCGCCGTAAAAATCAAAAAGTATGATGAAGCAAAACGACTCTATACATTTGCTTTGGTACTTAACCCAAACGACAAAGCCGCACTGGAGAATCTTCTCCAACTTCAAAAACTGCACATGCAAAACGAAAAAAGACCGAAAATCGAACTGAGAAATGCAAAAAAAGAGCAAAAAAAGAGACTACATGCAAAACAGAATCCTCAAAAAAAAGAGTCAAAAAAAGGCTCATCATCCAACAGTTCTGTACAAAGTACCAGTGGAGCAGGCTCCAACAAGAAAAAAAAGAGTCAAAAACAGGGCTCCGTGCAACGAAACAACAAAAAAAGAGAAAATAATTATCGTGTAGGATACAAAGCTTATGAAATCATCAACAAAGGATACGCCAATGAAAAAGAGCCTTGGTAAGCTTCTTTTACTGACCCTACTTCTGCTCCAACATCTACATGCAAAAGAGCCGGCAATCTATGAGCTCACGACAAACAAAAACGACGTCTATGTAAAAGAGGCTGTAGAAATCACTTTCAAAGCACGACAAAACGATCACTCTCATGTCATGTTTTTCTTTCTACACCCAAAACCCAGCGATGCCTATGAGATAAAATTTTTAACAAAAGAGATCCAAGATCATGGACGACACAACTCCAGTGCCACATTCAAGTTCGTGCTCTTTCCCCTGCGAAGCGCAAAAGAGCTTCTCGTTGAGTTCGATTTCATTGTCAAAACGGCAAGCGATGAAGCAGTTGCAAAAGCTTACGTCGAAGATCATGACGACAGTGTCGGCATAGATCTGCATAGCACGCACATTACAATACCACCACTTGTTTTGCATGTAAAACCACTGAAACACCCCGTAGATCTAGTCGGAGACTATACTCTCTCTAGCCGAATCGATAAAACGGAAATTACACAGTATGAAAACATCAATGCTCACTATTTGCTTCGAGGAACCGGTTATGCAAAAATCGACTCGCTTCTTCCTGATCTTCCCGGTATCAATACCTTTTTCGACCAAAATACGATTGCTAAAAAACTTACCCCAAAAGGGTACTTCATAGAAAAAGATTTCATCTATGCTCTTAGCGCAAACAACGACTTTACCATCCCTGAAGTGACCTTACAAGCTTTTTCTCCTGCACGAAACACATACTACACACTCAATGCCCCAAAATACACTGTACATGTAAAAAAAATCGACCCAAAGAGCCTTCTTGATGAGAAGGAGAGCCCAAATGAAGAGCCTTTGATCTCTTACGAAACACTCCACAAATGGTTTGTCTATCTGCTAATTTTTGCTTTTGGGTATCTCAGTGCGACACTGGCAAATAGTAAAATAGAGCTAAAAAAGAAAAAAAGCTCTTTTGTGAAATTCGAACAGACAAAAGAGCCAAAAGAGTTAATGTTGCTTCTTATACGTGAGTATGGACATGACCCTCTTTTTGCAGACATCATAGAGCGTCTTGAAAAAACAATGAGACAAAAGGGTTCAAACAAAGAATTTGAGCAAATAAAAAAAGAGTTGCTTGCAAAACTTGCAAGCCTTAAAAACACTACTCGGTAAAGAAGTCTTCATACACCTTGTGCAAGTACTTCTTTGCCTTCTCCGCCTTGGCTATCTTCTCATCGAAAATAGGCTTAGTCGCCGGGTACTTTTGCGAATACTCTTTATAAATATCGCACTTCATATCTATCAGATTCTCAAACTGCTCGATAACGCGCATCATATCTTCAGGCGTTGCAATCCACTGCATAAATTTTTGAAACATTCGCTCTCTCACATCCAATGCGAAAGACTCATCCAGCCCTAACGCCATATTTTTCAAGTCCCATCTAGAGAAGTAAATTCCGCTTTTTACAGGAGGCATAATCTCCGCATAAATAGCCTTGAGATAGTCGGGATAATCCTCGTAACTCTCTTCAAGCTCACAACTCCCATCATCACACTCTGCCATCATGCTCTGCTGTTTGAACGCCTCAAACTCGTTTCTAAACTCATTCATCTCTTCAGGTGTCATTACATATCCTTTATATAATTTTCATAAATCGCTCTTGCAAGCTCTTCTGTAGAGTCTATATCGTTTTTCTCTACCAAAAAACCTTTGAGCTTCTCTCCGTCTCGAACGACAAAGTCACATTTTTGGTAGACCTCTACCGTTTCATCTCTTTCATCGAGTAGATCCAATACAGCTTCTTGATACTCCTTGGCGATATATGCACCGTTTACATGCGATTTTTTCATATTTGCCACTGTAAAATAGAAATCATCTTCACGAATGTTCATCGGTATCATCATCGCTTTTGGCTTTATCATTTTGTTCAGTACGGCAAAAAGTCTGTTTTTCATTGCCTCTTCCGCTATAAGTCCAAAGAGCTTTGTCTCTTTCGTTATGGCATTGTCGGCATTCATACTCTCCGGTGCAGCTAATCCTACAGCCATTAAAAACTCCTTTTTTCCGGGTCAATACCCCATAAACTCATCGCTTCCTCCTCTTCTATGCGGCAACGATTACACATCTTCTCTCCTCCACGGTAAACAAACGGCAATCCACACTCGTCACACTTTTGTATAGTAAACTTTACCAGTCTCTCCCGCCTTGGCTCAAAAAATTCCGAAAGATCAAAAACACTCCTTAGCGTCAATGACTCAGGCTCACAAACATCATGACAGCTTGCACATTTAATACATGCAATTGCATCAAAAAAGATAGTAGAGTTGAACTTGTCAGAGCTTAAAGCTCCAGTTGGGCATATTCGGTAGCACATCTGGCATGCGGTACAGCTCTCTTCATCGAGAATTTTTTGTGATATGAAGCTAATATCATTGCTGTCTATTTTATGATAGATGTTTGGCTTTTTCGTCTTTTTCAGTGCCATCATCAAAAGCTTTCGTCTATCGGGTACATCTTTTTGATTTCGGATTTTTTGAATATCTTCAACGCTTATCTCAGCACTTGTCGCCTCTTCACTACCTGCTTCTACCTCATTTTCAAACTTCTGCTTTGCTTTTATAGCCTCTTTGATATTCAGTTTGGACAAAAAAGCTCTTCGGTCATGCTCTTTTTGCTCCGGTATCAATTTGAGCTCTTCAAAGCGTAACTGTTTTGGGCTCTCTATCGCTTCTAAAATGAAGTTTGCCTCTTCAACTCTTGCAGCAATGAGAGGTTCATTCGTTTGCGCAATATCACACTCTTTACAATAAGCACGATCGAGTGTCAGCGTTTCTGGATGCAATAAAGCAAGTGCTATGAGTTCTTCCACACTCAGCGCCGCCAGGCAAGGAATACTCTCTTTACAGGAAAGTACACTTCGCTTTTGCTCCAAAAGAGAAAAAATATAATTGATAGAGTTGAAATCATCCAACGCATAAGCTGCATCCGGACAAGCGGCTATACAGCCGCCACATCCAACACAATCGTTTGGAACAAATGTCGGGAGTTGTTCTTCTATTTTAATCGTTTCTACCGGACAAACATCCACGCAAGCGCTACACTGTGAAAACTTGTTCGTCGTTCTGACACATTTTGCCGGATCTAATGTTAAAAGACTCATGCTAGGTAGTTGCACCCTTCTTGTTTGACAAGTCTATTTAGATACTCAAAATCACTCATTATAA
>JALWLR010000132.1 GCA_027084065.1 Helicobacteraceae bacterium
GAATGGATCTTATGCAGCCGTGGCCGGAACAATGTATGAAGTTTGGTCTCAAGCATGAAATGGTAGAGGTCAAACGGGTCAGCAAAGAGGGAGAAATTTTTAAAATATTTCGCGCAAACGGAGATGTCGATGAAGCAAAAAGCGTCATTGTCTGTACCGGGAGTGTCCCAAGACGTGCGGGATTCAAAGGAGAAGATGAGTTCTTTGGACGCGGTGTAAGTACATGTGCGACATGTGACGGATTTTTCTACAAAGGAAAAGAGGTCGCCGTCATCGGCGGTGGAGATACGGCACTTGAAGAGGCACTCTATTTGGCAAAAATCTGCTCGAAAGTCTATCTTATCCACAGACGTGACAAGTTTAGAGCAGCACCCAACACTGTAAAACGCGTTCAAAACACCCCAAATATCGAGCTCATTCTCAATGCCATTCCTGAAGAGGTCTACGGCGACGCTATGGGCGTTACGGGACTGAAAGTTAGAAAAAAAGAGAGTGATGAAATCATCGATCTTCCCGTACCGGGTGTTTTTGTTTTCGTCGGTAACAACGTCAACAATGAAGTTCTCAAGCAAGAAGACGGCAGCTGGCTATGTGAACTCAATGACCAAGGTCAAGTTGTCGTCAATCTCAAGATGGAGACATCGACCGAAGGCCTCTACGCCGCCGGAGATTTACGAATAGATGCTCCAAAACAGGTCGTATGTGCAGCCGGAGACGGAGCGACAGCAGGGATTACCGCCATTGGCTATGTCGATGAAAAGTTTGGAAATTAAGGAGTAAAGATGATTAAAGTAGGTGTTTTTGGTGCAAGCGGACGTGTAGGGAAACTCATTATAGAGGATCTCAAGCAAAGTGAGGGGATGCAGCTAAGTGCGGTTTATGCGAGACGCGAACTCGATTTTGGGATTGATCCTTCCGTTTTGGTAACATCGGAGATGGATGCTTTGCTACGTGCAAGCGATGTTGTTATCGACTTTTCACTTCCTGAAGCGTGCGAAAAACTTCTTGAGGCTACTTTAAATAATCCCACTCCGCTTGTTATCGGTACGACAGGCTTGAGTGTCCATCAACTCAACCTCCTCAAAGAGGCAAGTCAGCGTATGCCGGTACTCTATGCGACCAACATGAGCCTAGGAGTTGCACTACTGAACAAGCTAGTATATCAGGCAAGTCAGGCACTGCGTGACTTCGATATAGAAATCGTCGAGATGCACCACCGCCATAAAAAAGATGCTCCTAGCGGGACGGCTCTTACTCTTGCGGAATCCGCTGCCAAAGCACGTGGACTTGAACTTGATGAAGTCCGCGTCAGCGGACGCGATGGCAACATAGGTGAGCGAAGTAAAGATGAAATAGCGGTTATGGCACTTCGCGGAGGAGATATAGTAGGACGCCATACTGTAGGCTTCTACAACGACGGAGAGTTCATTGAGCTCAACCATACTGCTACTAGCAGAAACACTTTTTCTAAAGGTGCCATTCGAGCTGCTAGATGGCTAGTAGAGCAAAAAGAGGGACTTTACTCCATAAGTGACTGCCTCGGACTTTAAAGTTCGAAGCAGCTCTTTTTAGAGTATCACAATAACGTTACTTTTTTTCCCAATACTTCTAAACAGATCCTTCTTCTGCTTGCATTTCATTTTATGTAACCACTCAAATGCTATAATTTCTGCACATTAATCATAAGTAATTCAAATAATATAAAACAACGAGAAGGAGCACTTATTGGATTTAAAACACTTTTTGACCGAATATGGAGAACATGTTCCCGGCTATGACGTAACTGTCATAAACGAGCGTGAAGCGCGAGCGGCAGCGGGTATTTTATTTATGCTTGGGATGATTGTCATCTTTGTGGGTATCGGATACAATCATATAATAGTCGCACGTGTATACCTTGCATTTTTATTTATAGATTTTACAGCCAGAATGATCAGTCCAAAATACGCTCCCTCACTACTTTTAGGAAAATTTTTCGTCCAAAACCAAAAACCGGAATATGTCGGTGGATTGCAAAAGCGTTTTGCATGGACGATGGGATGGTTCATTTCACTGCCTATGATGTGGTGGTTCGTCCTTCATTGGGATATAACCTTTTATAAAGTCATGGTCTGTGTTTTATGTCTCTCGCTGATGTTTCTTGAATCTGCTTTTGGTATATGTGTAGGGTGTATGATTTACAAATGGCTCGTAAGAGAAGATCCAAAACATTGTCCCGGCGGTGTATGTGAAATGCAGACAAAAGAGCCTGTTCAGCATTTTACACCGCTTCAGGGGTTCATCGCGGGACTCACACTTACCGGCTTGATCGTCGGTCTTTATCTCTTCTTGGCCAAAACGGAGTCCAAAACATTTTTTGGAGAGTTTCTTCATGAGATGGTTTTGACCAAAGAACAACTCAAAAAAGAGCAAGACATCAAGTTCCAACAAGAACTCGATAGAGAATTCGAAGGGGACGATTTCTAATTAGAACTCGTCCGTAGGGAGTTCACCTTGAAAATAAAAAGCGGGCATATCCACTTTTTCCAACATTTTTAACTCACTTTCTGGATCTGACACGACTTTAAAAAGCTCTCCGGAAACTATTTGCGGCTCAAAGTCAAATACATCTACATTGCAAGCGCCATCTTCCACTTCTGCAAGCTCAGGGAGTATCGTATCGCAAACGACATCAAGATAACTCTCTTCCAGCGCTTCATATGTATCTATCTCCATAGCGCAGTCAAAATATCCAAAAGAGACCTTTTTATCTTTAGAGGCTTCAACAGCTATTTCAAAGTGTCCCATCCCCTCTTCTTTGCGAAGATAAAGCACATCCCCGACACTTGAAGACTCGATGAAATCACGCAGTGCCTCTAATGAAACATTTTTCAAACCAAACGATTCCAAATCGGTTTGTGTCTCTTCCGTTGTCTCTCTTAGAGCAAGATACTCTATCTCTTCAGGGTTGACAACTTTATAGCGAAGAACATCTGTCTCAACATCAAGTTCGCCGCTTTGTGCATAAGCCTCTATTTGCTCCATTGCCGCTTCAATATCTGCCGATTCGTTCAAATCTTCAAGTTCCACTTCCAACTCTTCTAATGTTCCTACATTCGAAAGTGTAACGACTGACGTTTTTGCATCCATGACAATTGTTGTATCCATTCCAAAACTCCTTAATTTATTTACTATTTTTTCTATTTAAGATTATACAATAATTTTCTGCACTCAAAGTGTCACTTGAGTTCTAATCTTTATTTATATAATTTTTTGCTATAGTTTTGCCTTGAATTTTTATAAAGGAATTTAATGATTCGACTTCTTTTTCTCATACTTTTACAGACCTGCTTATGGAGCATAGAACTGAGTGTAGACGTTGGTGGCGGGATGCAACACTCCCCAGCAAAAGGAAAACTCATCTATAAAAAAGAGTTTTGGAAAGACTCTTTTGGAGCAATCGACCATGCAGCAAAAGCGAACTTCTATGGATGGATCGATATAAGCAGTAACAATGCGTATCTACCAAAAATGCGTTTTGAAATATTTCAAGCACAGACAGAGGGAAAATCGTTCATTCATATTTCGGCAAACGACACGTTAAACGGTCTTATCGAAGCTATTGAGAGTAAACTCCCTGTCACACTCAACGACACGGAGTATTTAAGTCGTTTACAGATGAGTACTTATGAGACAATCTTATATTATGAGTATTTCGAAGACACATCTTGGCCTACTCTGGGTCTCGGCTTAGACTTAAAAACGTTTGACTTTAACTATGCAGTTACTATAATTGACGGTCTTGACTTTAATGACCATGGAGGAGATACTGTTCCTATGCTCTTTTTCAAATCCAGCTATGAACGAAGCGATCCGAAAAAGATGCAAAAACTCGCATTGGAAGCTTCAGCGAAAATTTACGTATTTGGCGATTCAGATATTTACGATTACAGCCTCAAAGCGGAAATGACGGTACGCTACAATGAAAATACTTTTTTAGGTATAGAAGCCGGTTATAAAGTGAGTTACTTCAATATAAAAGGGGATGATATAGCCAAAGTCGGAGGCACTATGGATACCTCCGGTGCTTTTGTAGGCTTTGTCGGGCACTTCAAATAAATTAGCGCCTAACAAGCTCTATTCTTGCGTAAAAGCTCTATTAAGAGCTGAAAAGAGCGCTTTGACGCTCGCTTTGGTTATGTCGTTATCTGCTCCGACACCAAAACAGCTGTACACTTCCGGAGAAGTTATCTCAATGTAAGCGACAGCCTTGGCACTGCTTTTGTCGCCGCATGAGTGCTCGTAGTAAGAGGCTATGGCAAATTCATGCTCATAATCTTTCATAATGGCATTTTTGCAGGCATCTATAGGACCGTTTCCTTCTCCTTCTGCAAATATCTCTTTCCCTTTATAAATATAATGCAACTTGCATGTGGCCTTCTCATCGGTCGTCGTCACACTGAAATCTTTGAACGTTATATGCTCTTTTGGCTTAAAATAGCTTTTATAAAACTCTTCAAATACCTCTTTGTTAGTCAGTTCACGCCCCAGCTTGTCACTCAAAGCCTGAATGATTCGTCCCACTTCCGGGTGCATCTTTTTAGGAAGCACATAGC
>JALWLR010000133.1 GCA_027084065.1 Helicobacteraceae bacterium
CTTCAACTTTGACTTCATCGTTCCTGAGCGCTTCAAGTGAACTCTTGATAGCCTCCAATGAACCGTGAACATCCGCTTTTAGAACGATTTTGAGAGTTTTGAGTTTTCCTTCGGCTATCATTGCCGTCATATCTTCAAGTGTCGATTTTGTAGAGCGTGAAAGCTCTTTGTGACGCTCATACTCATAACGCTTCTCTGCAAGTTCACGCGCTTTTTTATCGCTATCGACTGCAGCCATCACTTCGCCTGCCGGCGGGACTTTATCCAGTCCGACAACTACTGCCGTGTGACTTGGTGTCAGTTCTTTGAGCTGCTTGGAGTTTTCATCTATCATCGCTTTTACACGACCATGAGCAATACCACAGACTATATGGTCTCCTTTATGGAGTGTACCGTTTTGAACGATGACCGTAGCAACAGGCCCGCGCCCTTTTTCAAGTGAAGACTCAACAACAACCGCTTTTGCAGGTGCGGTAGGATCAGCTTTGAGTTCCATAACTTCTGCAGTAAGCAAAA
This sequence comes from Helicobacteraceae bacterium, assembly GCA_027084065.1. Lineage (GTDB taxonomy): Bacteria > Campylobacterota > Campylobacteria > Campylobacterales > Sulfurimonadaceae > S012-15. The sequence continues at coordinate 517 of JALWLR010000133.1, forward strand.
TATTTTCTAGTAGTTCATCGATTCCTTCTCCCGTTTTTGCTGATACCGGAATGAACTCGACATCCCCACCCCAATCTACCGGTGTAACACCTCTCTCTGCAAGTTGTGCTTTTACCATATCTGGATTGGCGCTTGGTTTGTCTATTTTATTCATAGCGACCAAAATCGGCTTTTTACTCTCTTTGGCAATCTTGATAACCTCTTCGGTTTGCGGTTTGACACCGTCATCGGCAGCGACGACTATGACAATAATGTCGGTAATGTCCGTACCACGTTGACGCATGTTGGAAAATGCAGCGTGTCCCGGTGTATCCAAGAAGGTAATCTCTTTACCGTTTTGCTCAACCGTATACGCCCCTATATGCTGAGTAATGCCTCCAGCCTCTTTTTCTGCTACTTTTGCACTTCTGATTTTATCAAGAAGTGATGTTTTTCCGTGATCGACATGTCCCATAATGGTAATAATAGGCGGTCTCTCAACCAAGTTGCTCTCATCAACTTTCTCTTCGACAAGTTTTTCAACATCAAACTGAGCTTTTGGATCGATTATGCTTACCTCTACACCAAACTCTTCAGAAAGAATCTCTATCTCATCCGATTTTAAGAAATCATTCTTCGTAGCCATGATGCCTAAATCAAAAAGTACTTTTATGATCTCTCCCATAGGGCGGTTGATGGCTTCTGCAAATTCGTAAACTCTAATGTCTTCTGGAATTTCGACATGAGTGATGACTTCTTGAGATTTTGCCTCTTTTTTGTATTTTCTTTTTTTCTCTTTTGCCACTTTTCTCGGTCTATTTCCACCCTGTTTTACGCCGCCGTTACGACCTATTGGACGTGGAGCTCTTTTTTTAGGCTCTTCAACCTGTATCTCTTTTCGCTCAGTCATATTGATGTCGATGAGCTCTACTTGATCCTCTTCGAAGTCCATCGAAACATCGCCGATGTCACCGAAAATATCCAGTTTTACACCACTCTCTTTCTTTCTCGGTGTATCTGCAGATTTTTTAGGTTTTTTCTTGTTTTGAAGTTCTTCTAAAACATCTGCATTGAGCTTACCGTAAGAAGAGGCGAGTTTGGAGCGTCTGTTTGTATACTCCTCCTCTTTTTGTACCGGCTTTTTCTTTTTGACAATCGTCAAACCTTTTCGTTTGACTTGAGGTTGAGCCAGTTTCGGTCCAGTCGTCTGTTTTGTCTTGGAAGTAGACTTCTCTTTTGATTCTGTTTTTTCTTTCGGCTCTTTAGAGATCTCTTGCTCGTTTGCTTCGCTTTTTGCTTCCGCTGTTTCCGTACTTTTTGACTCTTGTACTTCTACTTGCGTTTCCGTCTGCTTCGTAGTGCTGCTTTTTTCTTCGCTTACACTCGCTGCTTGCGGCTTTGTTTGCTCTTTAGGAGACTCCGTTTTGGCTGTTTTAGTCGAACTTTCTTCTTTGGGAGACTCTTTCGTTACTTTTTCTTGCTTCACCGAAGAGCTCTTTTGCTTTGGCTTCTCTTCTTTCTTGCCGGGAGCCACACCGTTCATGATATAGTTCATCAATCCTTCGGCTTCCTGCATGTCGACAGTGCTTTGAGCGGATTTTACTTCTATACCTATTTCCTGTGCTTTTGTAACAACCTCTTTTGAAGTAATTCCTAACTCTTTTGCAACTTCGTATACTCTAACTTTTTCGCTCATGGGCGATAATCTCCTTTAGTTTGTTCGCTAATTTTTCTCTTTCGCCGCTTCTGCAGACTCTCATAAGAGATTTGAGAACTTTTTTGTCATTCTCCAAACAGCTATGACAAAGATAAAAACTTCTACCGACACCCTGAAAGTGTCGCAGCACGCCATCGATGCATTGCAGCCTCAAAAGCTTATCCTGATCCTCTCTGCCTCGGCATGAGATGCACATTCGAGTCGGTCGGTAAAATTTCTTCGCCATTATATCCAATTCTTGCTTTAATTCATACCAATTAAGAGAAAACTCCCTCTCTTATCGGGTTGTAATGAGACCATCATTGTCAAAATCGAGAATTTTCACTTCAAATTCCGGAAATTTCATTCGAAGCTTATTCGCTATCATCACGGCATCTTCGGCATAGGTCATATTGAAAAACGTACTGCCGCTACCACTGAGCGTACTCATAAGCGCGCCGCTTTCATAAGCGGTTTTTTGTACCCCAAAAAGTTCCGGAAGTGCCTTCATACGTGCACGTTGATGAAATCGGTCTTGAGTGGCGATTTTAAGCATCTCCCAATCTTCATTGAAAAAAGCCGCCGTTGTGAGTGCTGCATGTGAAAGATTGAAGACGGCATTCTCTTTGGAGTAGGATTTTGGCAAAATCGTTCTACTACGAGAGGTACTGATTGGTTTGTTAGGAATAACGACGACCGCCTTTATATAATCCGGTAGATGTTTCTTTTGAGAAAAGACCTTGTTCTTTTCTATAGCCGCAACATTAAAGCCTCCCATGACTGCCGGTGTAATATTGTCCGGATGCGGTTCATAAAAAAGCGCATGATTTAAAATACGTCTTTTGCTTACCCGAATACCCGCCGCTTCATGTGCACTCGCAATGGCACTGACAATTACCGCAGAGGAGCTTCCAAGTCCACGCGACATAGGAATCTGGTTATAAAAAGTAAACTTGAAGTTTTGCTTTTTTTTCGTCAATCGATTGTAATGATCGTTGAAAATACTAACAAACAGGTTGTTCCCTTTGAGTTTGAGGTTATTTTCCCCCTCGCCTTTTATGGAGAGTGAAAAAAAACGTGATGGATGAAACTCCACTTTGTTTCGCAAATCTATAGCCAAACCCAAAGAGTCAAATCCCGGTCCTAAATTGGCACTTGTTGCCGGTACGCTTACTGTCACATATGATCCTTATACGGCCGCTATCCCGTACATAGGCGCCGTTTCTTCACTAAAATCCTCTTTTTGCAATATCTTCGGCAATTCAAAAGCCGACTTTTCCACTGCATCGAGTTTTTGTGTTTCTATTTTGTCTTGAATTTTAACAAAATGAAGCTTTCCTATCGCTTTTATGGGTTTACCACCGTTAAAATAGAAAGCATCCACACTTTTTAGCGGTATATCTTTAAGAATACTCAGTGATTTTAAAAAAATGTAGGCAACTTTGATAGACATGAAACTACCCGGCCCATTGGCATAGATGAAAGTTTTAACATCATACTTTTGCAGCAAATCTTTATAAATTAGCGGAAGGGCATCTGAGCTGCGCTCTTGAGACTCTATTTGTTCTATTAGTTTGCCGTTTTCATATACACCTACAAGTATAGGAGTACTTAAAGCAACCAAAACGACATCGACCTCTTTTTTAGGCATAAACTCTCTCTAGCTCACTCAGTTTTTCATCCACTATCTCAACAACTTCATAATTCTCTTCATTGGCTAGTAACGCTTTTGTCAGCTCATGATTGAGATGATGACTCCCTGCAAACGCTTCATAATTTCCTATAAAACTCATACCTATAAGGCTCATATCTCCGATGGCATCGAGAATTTTATGGCGTACAAATTCATCGTTGTAGCGTAGACCTTCCGGGTTGAGCACCTTTTTGTCATCAAGCACAATGGCATTTTCAAGACTTCCTCCAAGTGCCAAGCCTTTAGAGCGCAAGTACTGCACCTCTTGTAAAAAGCCAAAAGTACGTGCTCTAGCTATTTCGTTTTTATATGCCTCTTTTGTAAATTCGAGTGTATATTCCTGTTTGTTGATAACGGGATGAGGAAATTTGATGGTAAAACTGTAGCGTAAATCTTTTGCCGGAATAAGTTTGACATATTTGCCGCCATCTTCTATGACAATCTCTTTTTTGACAATCATTACCCGTTTGGGAACATCGAGTTTTTGCAAGCCCGCCTCATCGAGCAACATGCAAAAACTTGCAGCACTCCCGTCCATTACCGGTACTTCATCGCCGTCTACGACAATTCTGACATTGTCTATACCGTACGCATATACGGCAGAGAGGAGATGTTCTATCGTGGAGATGACATGTCCGTTTTTACCTATAACCGTAGCCATTCGCGTATCTACGACATTTTCCGGCTTGAGCGGAATGGAGACATCCACATCGCTTCTGTAAAAAACTATGCCACTTCCGGCTTCAAGGGGTTCGAGTCTTAATTTTACCGGTGTCCCCTTGTGCAAACCGATTCCTACAATATCGACCGCTTTGGCTATGGTTGTTTGATACATGTTTTCCCTTTACTGATCTTTGTCAATCATATCTTTGGCAAGCTTTATCACTTTTGTCACATTGAGTTTGATCCAACGCTTGTCCATCCACTCCTGCGGACGTACTTCTATACCTTGAACCAAAACACCGAAATGGAGATGATCTCCCATGGCATAGCCAGATTTTCCCGTTCTTGCAATGACCTGCTTTGGTCGTACCTCATCGCCTTGCGATACCAGCAATGAGGAGCAGTGTCCATAAAGTGTGTAGAGACCAAGACCGTGATGTATAATAGGCATATTACCATAGAGCCCATTAAAATCGGCGAAAACCACTTTTCCACCGTTTTGCGGGCGAATGTCAGCCATTGCTTTACTGGCAAGATCAAGTCCCATATGATAAGACTCGCTTATGCGCTGTCCTTTGTAGTAGTAAATTCTATGATCTCCAAAGCTTGCTACAACTTTGGCATTTTTTAACGGATACATTCTATGAATTTTAAAAGAATCCACTCTTTGCGTAGGTACTTTGGATGTAATTTCATGTATGAGTTTTTCATTTTTCGCACGAACCGTCTCGTTAATGATCTTAAACTGTTCTATCGGGTCGTCCACACCTGCCGTTTCATCGAACATACTTGCAAGATCGGCTATTTTACCTTTGAGAAATTTATCGCTTATTTTCAAATAGGAGACTTTGTAAGATCTGTTTTTCAAATAGAGCGGAACATACGCTTTGACACTGTTGCCGGCAAGGTCACTGACAAAGATATCGGCACGAAAGTTTTTCTCTTGAACCGGCCATGCAAGCAGTGCTATGTAGTAACCATCTTTGTAAAAAGGAGTGACATGAAAGACTTTGCCAAAGTTGGTCTTGATGTAAACTTTATCGAGATTTTCATCTTTTGCTTTGAAAACGACTACGGCAGAACCCCCTTTGCTGATTTTATAGGAATTGGCTACGACACTGACCTGCGGGCGGTGTTTGTCCACTGTAAAGGAGAACTCTTTTCTTGCAAGATTTCCGTTTCCAAAATTCCATTTGCTTGCATCGCGTGCTTCGACAATGATCTTTACCTCTTTGTCTTTAACGGCATAAGCGCTTCTAGGACTTTGCACCTCAAGAGTTATCTCTTTGGAGGGAGTAACGAGTTTAGATGCCGTGAGCTCCTTCTGCCCTTTTGATGTTTGAATGACGACTCGATACTCCTGTATACCGCTTGTATCTTGCATCTTGAGTTTGAGCGGTGTTTTCAGATTCCAATACGAACCGTTTTCTATAACGATTTGTGGAGCTTTTTGCTCAAATGTTTCGGAATTGAACAAATAAACGACTCCGACTATAATCATTGCCAGTAAAGACAATACGACAACTGTAGAACTATTTTTCTTTTTTCTCAATTTTTTTTACCTCTTGTAAAATTTTTTTTTGCATTTCCTCTGCAGAAAGCGGCTCCAAAAGCTCGCAAACAGCATAATCCGCTTTTGCATCTGCGCCAAAAACAACGGCTATTTTCAAAAGTTCCTTTTCATCACTTCTAAAAAGAAGAGTATAACCCCCAGCCTTTCTTTCGACAATAGCGATACTCATCCGCACACTCGGCAGCCAAAGTGCACGCTCAAGCGCTTCTTGCGTATCTTCAAGCTCGGCTCCAGTATGTAGAAGTAAAGCCCGATCTACATAAAAAAGCGCTATTTGAGCACTCTCTACCAAGCGCATCGACTCAAGCATTTTTCCAATGAGTCGTAATTGTGAAAGTGTGCTATATTTTTGTAAATACTTGACCACTTCTGCATGTAGTGCTCCATAATCTAAAAGCTCTTTTGCAAAAGCAAAGGTCATACCATTTACATCGCTTTTTTGGAACATATCACTTTTTTCAACAATTCCAGCATAGAGTGCCGTTGCCATTTTAGCATTGATTTTTGCTTTTGCTTTTTGCAAAATATCATAAACAAGTGTCGTGATGGAGAGTGCCGAAGCATCGATTATATTGAGCTCTCCGTAAGCCGGGTTGGATGGATCGTTATCAATGTTGATCGTCGGCCGTTTGATAGAGATACCATTCCCTTCAAGTGACTGCACACCACATGCAATAAACAACTCCCCACCGGCGGGAAGATTGTTTCTGATTTTTTCTACCCACGCAATGAATTTATAACACCTCTTTATTGTAGTAGAGTTGCAAAAAAAAGAGACCTTTTTATGTCTTTGCAACATGTAGCTATACAGCGCGCTTGCACTTCCAAGCGCATCCGCATCAGGGTTTTCAGGCACTATGAGTACTATATGTTTTGCATGTGCCAAAAGCTCTTCGAATTGCTGCATCATAACTTTTTATTCTCCATTTTATACACATACGCCAACACTTCCGCCACAGCGGCAAAAAGCTCTTCGGGTATGGGCTTGTCAATATCTACCTGCGCATACAATGCCCTAGCAAGTGGTGGATTTTCGACAACATGCACACCGTTTTCTCTTGCAATTTTTTTGATTTGCAATGCAATATTGTCTGCCCCTTTGGCAATGACAACGGGGGCTTTGTGTTTTTGCTGGTCATACTTCAAAGCAACGGCATAGTGCGTAGGGTTTGTCACAACAACATCGGCATTGGGGACTTCCGCCATCATCCTCTTTTTGGAAGCCTCCATCTGAATTTGACGGATTTTTGCTTTGATAAGCGGGTCTCCCTCCATATTTTTCATCTCATCTTTTATCTCCTGTTTGCTCATCTTCAATCCGTCAAAATAGCGCTTTCGCGTTATAATCAAATCAACCAGTGCAAAAAGTGCCAGCACGACAAGCATAACCAGTGCAAGTAAAATACTTTTATAAGCGAGCCATCGCAACTGATCGCCAAGTCCATACAGCATAACGGCAGGTAACTCTTTGATAAACATGAAAAAAAAGACAAACCCCACCCCAAGCACCACAAAAGCTTTGAGTGTATTTTTCACTCCATCGACAATTTTTTTGAGTGAAAAGAGATTTTTCATTCCCTTTATCGGATCAATTTTACTAAAATCAGGAGTGAGCGGCTCGGTCGTAAACAAAAAGCCAAACTGTGCAACGTTTCCGGCAACACCCGCTATGGCAACCGCTCCCGCAACGGGAAGCACCGTCAAAAAAATCACTTTTGCCGTCGTTATTGCCAACGATATAGCCAAATTGACATCTATCTCCGAACCGATAAGCGTAAAAAAGTAGCGCGTCGCATCAAACAGCTCATTGGAAATAAAGCCAAAAAGCATCAAAAAAACGACAATAGCGACAAACAAAGGGATAATTCCCGACGCGTCTTGAGACTTGGGAACATTTCCCTTTTTACGGGCATCCTCTATCTTCTTGGGGGTGGGTTCTTCGGTTTTTTCCTGATCGTCAGCCATAGCGTAACATCACTTTTTACTCTAAAATTGTAGCTACTGCATCTTCATAGAAAGATCGATCCAGTTTGCTTGATGGATCAAACTTCCGCTGCTTATGGCATCCACTCCTGTTTTTGCATAACTCTCTATCGTTTCAAGCGAAATATTGCCGCTTGCTTCTAACAATATAAAAGGAAAATACTCATTACGGTATGCGACGACTTTCTCAACCTCTTTGGGCGTCATATTGTCACACATGACAATGTCCGCACCCGCTTCAAACGCCTCTTTGGCTATTGCAAACGTTTCGGCTTCGACCTCTATTTTTGCCGTAAAGGGAATCTTGCTTCGGGCATTTTTTATATACTCTTTGAGATTTTCTATCGTTTTTAAGTGGGTATCTTTTATCATCAAGGAGTCATCAAGTCCCATTCTGTGATTGACCGCACCCCCACAACGTGTTGCGTACTTTTCGAAAATTCGCAGATTCGGTCGTGTTTTGCGTGTATCGAGCAACTTCGTTCCATACGGAGCGACGATCTCTACATACTTTCTTGTAAGCGTAGCAATGGAGCTTGCATGCAAAAGCATGTTCAATACAGTGCGCTCATTGGCTAAAAGTGTGTGAGAATCCCCCTCCAGCAAGGCTATCTCTTCGCCTTTAAAAAAGTGTTCACCATCTTTTTTATTCCACTTAATTGAGAATCCTTGGAGTCTTGCAAGTGTATCTGCATATTCTACACCCGCAAGTACACCCTCACTCTTTGCAATTACTTTTGCACCTGCTGGTTTTTTCGGTTCAACTAGTGCATACAAGTCCCCCCGCCCAACATCTTCATAGAGCGCTTCTAATACGAACTCTTCAACACTTTTCACAGCTCTAACATCCTCTCTAGTGCTACTCTCGCCCATTTGACCGTTTTTTCATCGACTTCGATTTCATTGATTGGTTTACCCTCTTCGATACTTTTGAGAGTCAAATAAAGATCCTCAAGTGTCGTTTCATTCATTGTCGGACACTCCGGCTTCGTAGAACTAAGTACATAGGTATTTTTCGGACGTAACCTGTTTACAAGGTTGTACTCCGTTCCTACAGCCACTTTTTGCTCTTCTGGAAGTTCGGATATATAACGAATCAACTGTGATGTAGAACCTACAAAGTCTGCCGCTTCGCAAATTTTCGGATCACACTCTGGATGTACCGCTATCTTGATACCGGGATATTTTTTTCTATAAAATTCAATATCTTCTACGGTAAAAAGCTGATGAACGGAACAAAAACCATCATAGCAGATGATGTCCGCCTCTTTGGGATCGGTATCGTCCTGTCCTATAACCATAGACTTAAGACCCATTTGATTGGCGATATTTTGTCCTAGACATCTATCGGGAACGAACAGAATCTTTTTGCCCTCTCCCAGTGCCGTCGTTATAATCTTTTTTGCATTGGCACTTGTACAGACCATACCACCCATTTCGCCTACTTTTGCTTTGACGTCAGCATTGGAGTTGATGTAGGTTATAGGGAGAATTTGCTCTTTTGGAATGCCGCGTTCTTCTAGAAACTTCACACTCTCGTCATAATAGAGCGAATCGATCATTCGTGCCATCGAGCAGCAAGCCATTTTTGGCATCAACACTCGTTTTTCCGGGGAAAGCACTTTGACACTCTGTCCCATAAAGGCAACACCGCAAAAGACGACAAATTCTTTCTCATCCGCTTTGGTCTTCATTGCCAATTCCAAAGAATCTCCCGTTATATCCGCCATTTCATACACTTCATCTCTTTGGTAGAAGTGTGCCACAACCGTAACATCGAGCCTCTTTTTAAGTTCTTGAATCTTCTGTTTGAGTTCTTCGTTTGTATAATTCAAAAAAACATCCTTGCAGGGAGATATATTTGTCGAATTATATCCAATTTTTATCTTAAATCATGTAGAATGGCGAAATAGTTAATCTAACATCAGGAAAACATCATTCATGGATATGCTCTTTAACACTAACGTTCAATTCTACATTCTTGCCTACCTCGTAGGCGGTATTCCCTTTGGTCTTATTTTGGCGAAAATCTTTGCCGGCGTCGATGTCAAAAGTGCCGGAAGCAAAAGCATAGGGGCAACCAACGTTCTGCGTGTCGTCAAGGAAAAAGATCCAAAACTCGCTAAAAAACTTGGAGCTGCAACACTTGCACTCGATGCACTCAAAGGACTTATCCTACTAGTCATAGGAGCATATGCAGGTTTAAGCGAGTCGGCATTGTGGGCTGTTGCGGTTTTAACGGTTTTAGGACACTGTTTTAGCCCCTATCTCAACTTCGAAGGGGGCAAAGGAATCGCAACAGGCATGGGTGTACTCATCTATATGCTGCCGATAGAGACACTTATAGCGTTGGTAGTATGGTTTGTCATGGCAAAAACGGTACGCATATCTTCACTCTCCTCTTTAACGGCCGTCTTGTCACTTCTTGTAGCAAGTTTCATCATTCATCCGCAAATGCCACATGCACCCGTCATACTCATAACGTTCATCATTTTTTACAAACATATCCCCAATATTGTCCGATTACTCAAAGGTGAAGAGAAAAGAGTTATTTGATGAAGAACTTTACCATTTTCATAGAGGAACTTCGCTTCTTTTGCATCATCGGTGTACTTGACTTCGAACGAAAAAAAGAGCAAGAGGTCATTGTCAATGCCTCTATAGAGTACGCTATAAAAAAAGGATATTTGGATTATGCCCAAGTTGTTACCCTCATAAAAAAGAGCATGAAAAAGAGAAAATTTCTGCTTTTGGAAGATGCTTTGCTCTTTATTACAAAAAAATTGAAAAAAAAATATCCGTGTATAAAAAGTATTCATCTACGTATCTCAAAACCCGATATTCTCCCCGACTGCAGGGTCGCAGTGGAGTACCACACAAATTTTCAATCTTAAAGAAAACTTCACTTTTTTTTAAAGAAAATTGAAAACAACTTTAAATTAACCTAAAAATATGCTACAATTCCACAAAAATTTTTGACGGGTAGGAAAACGTATGCGAATTCTGATTATAGAAGATGAAGTAACACTCAACAAAATGCTGGCTGAAGGCCTTAAAGAATACGGTTATCAAAGCGATGTCGTCGAAACACTCAAAGACGGCGAATACTATTTGGACATTAGAAATTACGATCTCGTCCTTATGGACTGGATGCTTCCAGATGGAAACGGAGTAGACATCATAGGTGACATCAAAAGTAAAACTCCAAAAACCGTAGTCGTGGTCCTTTCTGCTAGAGATGACAATGAGAGTGAAATCGAAGCACTCAAAGCGGGTGCTGATGACTATATCAGAAAACCTTTCGATTTCGATGTACTTGTAGCACGCCTTGAAGCAAGACTTCGATTCGGTGGTAGCAACATCATAGAGATAGAAGATCTCATCATCAATCCTGAAGAGGAAAAGATCATCTACAAAGATCAAGAAATCGAACTCAAAGGAAAACCTTTTGAAGTTCTAACACATTTGGCACGCCACAGAGACCAGATAGTCTCTAAAGAGCAGCTCCTTGATGCAATTTGGGAAGAGCCTGAACTTGTTACACCAAATGTCATCGAAGTAGCAATCAACCAAATTCGCCAAAAGATGGACAAACCGCTTAACATCACGACTATAGAGACGGTACGCCGACGCGGATACCGTTTTTGTTTTCCAAAAGAGACGAACTAAACACTTCAAAGCCACATGTGGCTTTGGAACTTTTTTGAAAAACTTCGCTACAATAATCTTCTTAAAACACAAAATTTCTCTGCGAGGTTTTTATGTTCAGCCCACAAAGTATTCGTAACCGATTTTTAATCCAGCTTATTTTTGCTTCTGCCTCTTTAATGATTATATTTTCCTCTTTGCTCTATCTCTATATAGAACGCTCTATTTACGACGAAAAAGTACAAGAGCTGCTTCGATATGCAGACAACATAGTCAATAACAAGTCGATCCTGGAAAACAGTTCTATTCAAGATACTTTTGGACTTGAGATAGACATCATAACACTACATAACATGCAACAAGAGTATGAAGTCTATCAAAATACTCACAAATTCAAAACATATCTGACACTCATATACCCTTACAACCAAAAAAAAATGCTCTACTTGAAAATAACGCAAGATATTACAAAAACAAAGCTCCTGCTTGATAAAATTCTTCACTACATTTTCATTATAAACATTGCCGGATTCGGGTTGGTACTGCTTTATGCCGTCATCCTTTCGAAAATGCTCGTAACCCCAATAGAGACACTTACGCGCAAACTCTCCAATATGAACGAGCATCTGATGAAAGAGATAAAGCTAGACGAGCTGCCAACCGAGTTCCGACCACTTGGAGAGACAATAAACCATCTGTTAGGGCGTATCCAAAACTTTGTAAAATACCAAAAAGAGCTCTTTATAGGTACGGCACACGAACTCAAAACCCCCCTTGCCGTCATTAAACTGAAAAATCAAGTAACTCTTATAAAAAAGCGCTCCTGTGAAGAGTACATTGACGCTATTCAAACAACAAACAAAACCGTTGATGAGATGAACATAATTGTAAGCAACATTCTCAACATGGGAAGACAAGAGGGAGCACAGCTAGATAAACCGCAACAAATCGATGTCATAGAGTTTTTGAAAAACAAAGCGAATGATTTTAAACTCCTAGCAGAAAAGGAGCAAAAAGAGCTCTATATGGAGTTCCAACCTGATAGCTTTATGGCAATCCTCCAAACAGGACTGCTCAATCAAATCATACAGAACTTTTTGCAAAACGCACTCAAATTTACACCAAAAGGCAAAAAGGTCAAACTTGTCAGTTTTCCAGACGAATATGGTCTTTGTATTCAGGTTATCGATGAAGGGTGTGGGGTGGATGAGAGTGTCGATTTGTTCGCACCATTTCAAAGAAGCGGCAACAAAAGCGGTGTAGGACTCGGTCTTTTTCTTGCAAAAAGTGCTGCTGATGCACTTGGAGCAAAAATAAGCATCAAAAACAGAAATGACGGGATTGATGGAACAGTTGCTACTTTGCAACTCAAATCGGACCTCTCTTGTACATTACCTTCAAAAAAAAGCAGAATTAAAAAATCCTAAAGCTTACTTTTGATATAAATCGTGCCAATGAATAAACATTTATAATAAAGGAAACAACAATGGCATTGATGATAAACGATGAATGTATTGCATGTGACGCATGTAGAGAAGAGTGTCCGACAGAAGCGATTGAAGAGGGAGATCCTATATACTTTATAGATCCAGACAGATGTACCGAATGTGTAGGTGTTTATGATGAACCTGCATGTATTTCCGTATGTCCGGTCGACTGTATAGTGCTTGACAAAGACAACGTCGAAACGATTGCGGAACTTCAGTTCAAGTACAAGTCACTCCAAGAAGAAGAGTAGCAGTGGCAAAAGTCACGGCTATAATCGATATTGGCTCCAACTCTGCAAGGATGGTGGTATATGAAAAGACGAGTAGATTTGCCTTTCATATGCTCAATGAGACAAAATCAAAAGTCCGCATAAGTGAAAATGCTTACAAAAACGGCGGCAATCTCCAAGAAGAGCCGATGCAACGCGCCTATGAAGCGCTGGAAAACTTTCTAAGCATTGCAGCTTCTTATAAAGCAAGAAAAATTCTTTGTGTCGCAACATCTGCACTGCGTGATGCCCCCAACAAAGCCCTTTTCCTCCAACGTGTACGACGTGGATTGGGTCTAAAAATAAAGGTCATAAGCGGCGAACAGGAGGCATGGTTTGGAGGTATAGCAGCAGCGAACCTTCTTCCTTTACAATACAACGCGATAACCGTCGACATTGGAGGAGGCTCAACAGAATGCACACTTGTAGAGAAAAAAAGTGTCTCTCATCCCGTATCACTTGATCTTGGTGCAGTCCGACTCAAAGAGCTTTTCTTCGATAAAGATGACATAGAGGGTGCAAAAGCGTATGTAGATAAAGAGCTTGAAAAACTCGACATTTTTCAAAATGTTCAAACTATCGTAGGTATCGGCGGAAGTTTTCGGGCTTTAAGTGCTGCGCTAATGGAAAAAGAGTCCTATCCACTTGAAAAAATTCACGCATACGAGCCCAATTTCAAATCTTTCAAAAAGCTTCTAAGCGCGATTTTGGAGACACGAAGCGCCAAAGAGCTTAAAAAACTCTCCATCAAAGAAGAGCGACTCGATGTTATCAAACCCGGAGCGCTCATACTCTCGCGCATAATCAAAAAGCTCCCCATAAACAATCTTATAACAAGCGGTGTAGGTGTGCGAGAGGGAGTTTATCTAAACGATATACTTCGCAATTCCAATTTTCGATTCCCAGAAAACTTCAATCCCTCCGTACGCTTTTTGATGGATAGTTTCGTACATGAAAAAGCACATGCAAACCTGCTTGGAAAAGTAGTCAAAGAGATTTTCTCGCTTGTAGCCAAAGAGTTACAGCTTCCAAAAGAGTATAAAACACATGTATTTCTAGCTGCAAAGCTCTACCCGGTAGGCAGTGCCATACACTACTACTCCAAAAACAAACACAGCTACTATATACTTCAAGCAACGTTGGAGTATGGCTTTAGACATACCGATACAATGCTCATAGCCACTCTTGCACGCTATGCAAAACGAAAACTGCCATCTACACAACATTACCAAAAGTATAAAAAAGTTCTACCTCCACGTGAAACACTCAACAAACTCAGCTACATTGTCTCTATAGCAGTAGCTCTTTTGACACACAGACCTTGCAAACAGGATTTCGAGCTCAAATTCAACGACAACAGCCTATACGTTATAAGCAAAGGTAGCTCTTTACGCGTTTCCAAAGAGGCTGTAGAAAAACTCAAACAAATCGAAGAGTTCGATGTGCGTTTCCTCTAGGAAACACACATAAAAAGCTTTTTGTTCCTCTTTTAGAAACGTTGTCCCATCGTAAACTCAAATGTTGCTGTTTTATCGCCAGGCTGCTGATTGAGTGGTCTTGAGAACATCAGCTGAATAGGCCCTACCGGACTGAACCACTCCACGCCGGCACCGTAACCGCCTCTAGAAATCTCCGATAAAGAGTCCTGCCCGATAAATCCCCAATCTACATAAGTTACAAGACGCATTTTGGCTTTTGGAACAAGAGGAAAACTCAATTCAGCAGAGTTCGCAAAAGTCTGACGCCCACCGATTCTGCGGACGGTTTCGTTTCCGTAAGGATCATACTCTACAATTGTAGGCGAGAGAGAGTAGGATTCATACCCGCGCACACTTCCTATGCCACCCATATAAAAACGCTCGGCGATAGGCAGATAACCGGTATCTTCCGCAAAGTACAGATGAGCTTTGTAGCGTGCTATAAGGTCAAATCCTACGTACTTTTCAAGCCCCTTGTAAGCTGCAAAACGCGTTCTTGATTTGAAAAAGTCTGCATCTGCACCAAGCCCCGCCTTTTCAAAACTTTGCGAAACGGCGATACCGCTTCTTGGCAGGTAATAGTCATCTGTATCGTCATAACTCATACTTGTCGTAACAGAGCTTTTTGCGTAGTTTTCAAAGAAGAATGTATAGTAGTCGGAGAGATTTTCAGGATTGAAAATATCATAACTGTTGGATGAATAGGTATAGCTCAAGTAACCGTTTACAAAACGTGAAAAGCGGTGTCCCGTACCCACGGTTATACCGTTAGAGTTTACACTATAGTCATTGTAGACATATCGAGATGTATAGATAGAAAAATTCCCACTAAAATCGCTGTCGTTGAGACGCGGATTGGAGATGTTGAATGATGCCGTACGTGTCGTTTGCGATTTCTCCGCTTTGATGCCGACATTGATACCGCTTCCCCAAACATTTCGGTCACTTACGGAGATACTCATCAAAAGTCCGCCGTAACTGCCGTATCCGCCCCCTATTTGGATGTTACCCGTAGGTGCCTCTTTTACTTTGACGATGAGATCCATACTGTTTGGACTGACACGCTTCTCTTCGATAGTCGTACTCTCAAAGTAACCAAGACGTCCAAGAGCATGACGAGAGTCACGTAAATCCGTTAGTGAATACATATCTTTTGGACCGAGATAGAGCTCTCTTCGGATCACTCTATCGAGTGTGCGGGTATTGCCTGATATGATGACATCATGAATATAAACTTTCTCACCGGGAATAACTTTAAACGTTATAACAACAGTATGCTCTTTTTTATTCTTTTTTAAATCAGGAATAACTTGAACATACGCATAAGAAAGGTCTGCCACTTTCGTTTTGATATTTTCCATATCTTTTCGAAAAAGTTTGATGTTGAATATCTCACCCTCTTTGAGATTGAGATCTTTGAGCAGTTTTGCGTTATCTATAACTTTTTTTGTCTGATAGATCTCGATTTTTTCTATAGTGTAGGGCTCCCCCTCCTCTATTTGATAACTCATTTGGGCAAGATAGCTATCAAAATTGACACGAACAAAAGGCTCATCGACGCGTGCATCTAAAAAACCGTGTTGCATGTAGAAATCTTTTATACGAAGCGGGTCGTACTGTAAGTCACGCAAGTGAAGTTTACCATCGTTTCTTCCCCAGAACCAACCCATAAACTCATGCTCTTTATTAGCTATGACTTCATCGAACTCGGATGCATCTAGCTTCTCAACTCCACTGTAGCGAAGCTTGTCGATGATGATCTCTTCTCCTTCGTTTACGATAAAGACTACCTTTATCCCACCGCTTTGCAATTTTTCCGTTTTTATTTCAACGACACTGTCTATTTTTCCCTCTTGGGAAATCGCTTCGATAATTCTTTTTTTTGCCGCTTCAAGTTTAGCCATATCAAAGAGCGTTCCTTTTTTAATGCGCACGACATTTTTCAAAACATCCTCATCATTCTCTTTCCAGCCTTTGAGTATGACTTTTGCTATGATTGGCTTCTCTTTAAAATGAAACGTCAGTGTTCCTTTGTCGTAGTCAACCCAAATATCGTCGAAATATCCCTGCTTGAAGTACTTTTTCAACGCCTTGTCGACCGTAGCGTCATCTATATCTGCTCCTGGTTTAAAAGGAAGCATTCGCAAAGCTACACCGTGAGAAATATGGACAAGACCTTTGTACTCGACTTTGTCAATCTTGTAGGCAAAGAGGTCAAAAGGTAGAAAAAAAATAAAAAAAAGGAGAAATAAAATGCGCATCTGCTTCCTGTGAATGTTCGTAAATTGAGAGTAGATTTTACCCTTTTAGAAGTTAATATAAAGTAAATTCGATACAATTTGAAAAATCATTCACAAAGGGTGTATAGTGAAAGTAGCGATAGTCGGGCTGGGTCTTATAGGAGGCTCTTTGGCTTTGAGTTTGAAAAAGTTCGGTTTTATCGAAGAGATAGTCGGTTATGACCGCAATGAAGTCCATCAAAAAGAGGCACTCAAACTCGGACTTGTCGAAAAGATAGTCCCCTTTGACTCACTCAAAGAGTATGACGTCATTTTT
>JALWLR010000134.1 GCA_027084065.1 Helicobacteraceae bacterium
TTTTGTGTCAGTGGATTGAGTCGTCCCATCAGTGTAAAAAGATTTTTTTTGTAAAAATACAAAGCGTTTACCTCTCCAAAACCATAATAATCCATTATATCGGGATTATCATCTAAATTACCGACTGGTACCCATCCTTTCAATTTGAAAATGAGTGATTTATGCTGAAAAATGGCTTCCCCATAGAGCATATTGATGCTCCGCGAGCGATTTTGAAACTCGGGATAAAGATCTTTATTGTCCGTCTCTTTAATGTTCCCCTGACCATTGGATATATGTGAATAGCCGGTTGTTATAGATTTTAGTCCATAATACTCCTTTGAACCGACAGGAAATGTAACGAAAAGCTCCGGATTATAGTTGGTCTCTCGAAACGGAGAAGACTGAATATAAAGTTGCCAAAAAGAGTGCTGCGAATAGGCACCATAATAGGTCTCTCCATATCCAAGCAGATTTTTTTTAAAAGCAAGTTTGAGGCTAACTTGAAACTCCGCTTCGACATGGATGTATTGGCCGTCCGTCGGCGTATAGACATCATATTTGTGCGAGGTATAGCCAAGCGGTAGAAGATAGTTTGGCTTATAAGGTGTTAGTCCAAACTTCTCATCCATCCAATCCCCAAGAGCTTTTTTCTCCCGCTCATCTTTGAGCTTCTCTAATGTAATGACCTTTTTAAGAGTCTCTCTATCTACTTCGGCACTATACACAAGAGTTAAACAACATGCTAAAAGAAGTATTTTTTTCATTTTAAACCTTTACTCTGTCATTGAGTGCTTTTCCCAAAGAGAGTATATCGATATTTTCCAAACTGACTCCTGTCGGCACACCTTGCGCAATACGCGTAAAAACGATCCGCTCATCTGCCAGCTTGTCTTCTATGTACAGTATAAGAGCATCATTTTGTACCGAAGGAGTCAGAGCAAATATTATCTCCTCCACTCGCTCCTCCTTGACTAATTTTTTCAGCCTTGAAACACTTGCTTCATTCAACTCCTCCAACACAAAGTATCGCCCGGAAAAAAGCCCGTTCTCCTCCAGTAGCAAAATATCTTTCGCACTCTCTACAATACAAAGCAAAGAAGATTCTCGTGTTTCATCGCAGCATATCGTACAAAGTTCATCTTCGCTCATTCCGCCACACTTGCGACATTTTCTTATAGAACGAATGGCGTCCTCTATGGCATGGGAAAGCCGCAATGCGTTAAAACTGTCTTTGGCTACCATATGGTATGCAAGACGAGTAGCCGATTTTTTTCCAATAGTCGGCAGTTGTTCCAACGCATCGACAAGCCTGTTAAACTTTTCCAATGATCTACTATTCACTTTGTTCCTCTTTTGGTAAAAATATCCATACTTGCAATTTTGATCGTAAATGCCCGGCATCCGCTTCTGCTTTTTGACCATATCCCGTAAAAAGATCCAGCCTCACAGCACCTTTAATCGCCCCTCCGGTATCGTGCGCAAATACAATGCCTCTTTTTGAAGCGGGTTTCGCTTCATAATAGAGTATACTCCCTAAAGGAATATAGGAGGGATCCACGGCTACACTTCTATAGGGGATCAACTCTATACCCAACGCTCCGGTTGCAGCATCTGCTTTTTGGGAAAAAAAGACCATGGAGGGATTTTGTGGTAAAATTTCATCACGCTTTTTTGGAAACTCTTTAAAAAAACGCTCAATTCTCTGCATAGAGAGCTCCTCTTTTTTTATATACCCTTTTTGAATCAGTATTTTACCTATAGAAACATAAGGATGCCCGTTTTGATCGGCATAGCCGACATACATGATCGAGCCATCATCGAGCCGTATACGCCCTGAGCCTTGAATTTCTAGAAAAAAACGCTTGACTCTGTCATCGACATAGCATAATACATCCGCATCTATTTTATCCTGCTGCGCGCGTGTATAATAGGGTACGACTTTTCCTCTCTCCACTCTTCCTCGCACTCTTTTTTTTCTTAAAGCAGGATAAAGTGATGCAAGTTCTACATGCAAAAGATCTTTCGGAGGTGCATAAACCGGATAGAGAAAAGGGAAATGGCGTGTACGTGATCCAAAAAGCGACGCCTCATAGTAACCACTCAAAAGCCCCTCTTTCGAAACTATTTTGTACAAAGAAAAATTTGTTTGAAAGAAAGCTTTCGCATCCTTTGCAAATTTCGCCTTTTTACAGGTTTTTGGGTAGAGCTTGCGAACCTTGGCAAGCATACACTCTTTTTGAAAGATATTCAATATTTCATCGTAATTATCATCGATTTTTTTCGAACTCGCTTTTAGGTGCAGTTTGGGTGCACCAGGATGGACTTGCCTCTTTGAGAGAGCACATCCGCCAAAAAATAATAAAAGGAAAAAAATGGTTAAAAATTTCATGAATGCAATTATACCAACCAATGCCACTTTCTGCACATATTTATCACAGATTTATAGTATAATTTCAAAAAAATTATACAGCGGAGAATTTTAAACATTATGAGTGTAGAAGAAATAGACTATTATGCCATTCTCGAAGTATCGAGAGATGCAGACAAAACAGAAATCAAAAAAGCCTATCGAAAGATGGCTAAGAAGTATCATCCAGATAAAAACGGAGGAGATAAAGAGGCTGAACGTATGTTCAAACTTTGCAACGAAGCCTATCAGGTTCTCAGCGACGATGAAAAACGTGCCATTTACGACCGATACGGCAAAGCAGGCCTTGAAGGTCGCATGGGTGGAGGATCTGGCGGTTTTGGCGGATTTGACGACCTTAGTTCCATTTTTGAAGAGATGTTTGGAGGTTTTGGCGGCAGACGTCAAAGTAGAGATACCGAAAAGTATCCGCTTGATCTTGGAATCGAACTTGAAATCTCTTTTAACGAAGCGGTTTTTGGATGCGAAAAAGAGGTTACCTACAGTTACAAAACTGCATGTAAAGAGTGCGACGCAACAGGAGCCAAAGATGGTAAGCTTTCTCCATGTACGACATGTGATGGACAGGGACAAGTTTACTTAAGACAAGGCTTTATGACCTTTTCGCAAACCTGCCCCGACTGTCAAGGCAATGGCGTAAAAATAAGTCAAAAATGTTCTGCATGTAAAGGAAAGGGCTACATCGAAGAGGAGACGACCATCACAGTCGATGTACCAAAAGGAATCGATACCGGAAATCGCCTTCGTGTACCCGGAGCCGGCAATATTTCCAAAAGCGGGCGTAGAGGCGACCTCTACATTACCTTTAGAGTACAAGAGGACAAGCACTTTGTCCGTGACGGCAATGACGTCTATATAGAGATCCCTGTTTTCTTCACTCAAGCAGTAATGGGAGATACACTTAAAATTCCTTCTCTTCGGGGAGAACTAGAACTCAAGCTTGAAGTGGGAACAAGAGACAGACAGCAGTTTGTATTTCGAAATGAAGGGATCGACGATGTACACGGACACGGTAGAGGTGATCTCATAGCCCAGATCAAAATTACCTATCCAAAAAAGCTCAATTCCGAGCAAAAAGAGCTCCTGGAAAAACTTCAAAACTCTTTTGAAATAGAGGAGGCAAAACCGCATGAAAGCATCTTTGAAAGTGCTATAGAGAAGGTCAAAAGCTGGTTTAAAAAGTAATGAACAAAAAAAACATAGCAAGACAGCTACAAAAACTCTCGCTCTCTTTCTTTCGAAAAGATTTTTTTGGGATCTACCATGGCTCCATCTCCGCTAAAACGGAGAATAGCCGCTTTCTCATAAATACGAAAGAGGCGCTTTTCGATACGCTGGATGAAAACTCCCTTATAGAGCTCTATTTTCAGCAAGATTACAGATGGCACCAAGCAAGCATAGACGCGCCCATACACCATAGTATCTATGCAACTATGTCCGATGCCAAGTTCGTTACATTTACAATGCCCCCTTTTACTTCGAGTTATGCTCTTAAACACAACCTGATAGTGCCAAAAGACTACTTTGGCATAACGGAACTCGGTAGCATCGAAATCTACGACCCCAAAGGATTTGACAACTGGTATGACCGAGCAAGCAGCGAAATAGCAAAATATTTCTCTACCCACTCCAAACGATTACTTGTCATTCGCGGATATGGTGTTTTTGCCTACAACAGAGACATCTCGGAAATGGCAAAAGAGCTTGCCATACTAGAACGTAGTTGCCGCCTTTTATTGCAAGACTCGACAAAAGAGCCTTTTTTAGGGGAGTGACGCTATAGCCTCATACGCAACATCCATCATAATGTCTATCTCATCATAGGTAATGATATACGGCGGCATAAAATAGATGACATTTCCAAGCGGACGCAATAAAACCCCATGTTTGAGACCATACTCATACACATGCAGTCCTATACGCTCCTGTGGATCGTACCCACACAAATCAACAGCAGCTATCATCCCTGTTTGACGTGTTTGTGAAACATTGGGCAGTATTGTAAAACGACCTAGTTTTTTGGCTATATACTCTGCTTTTTTCGCATTCTCTTCCAAAACATTCTCTTTTTCAAATATATCCAGTGTCGCATTTGCAGCTGCACAAGCAAGAGCGTTGCCCGTATAGGAGTGAGAGTGCAAAAAGGCTTT
>JALWLR010000135.1 GCA_027084065.1 Helicobacteraceae bacterium
TCGACTATAATTCTGGCTCAAATTCAATGAGACGCCGCAATAGCTCAGCTGGCTAGAGCAGCTGATTTGTAATCAGCAGGCCCGGGGTTCAAATCCTCGTTGCGGCACCACTGAATTGAACTAAATATTAGAAACAGTGTTAGACCAGAACAAAGTGGTCAGGTAGTCAAGTGGCCAACGACGGCAGACTGTAAATCTGCTCCCTATGGGTTCGGTGGTTCGAATCCACCCCTGACCACCACTTTAAACTGACGCGGGTGTAGCTCAGTTGGCTAGAGCTCCTGCCTTCCAAGCAGGTTGTCGAGGGTTCGAGTCCCTTCACCCGCTCCACTTTTAAATTCTGGAAGCTGAAGTATAATGTTAATCTGCTTCGAAACTTTAATTTAATCAGTAAATCATTAAATGTAAAGTCTTTCACGATTACTAATATTTTACGTAAATTAACTGTTGAATTGTTGCTTAACAAAGCGCTCGCGTGGCTCAGGGGTAGAGCACTTCCTTGGTAAGGAAGAGGTCACGGGTTCAAATCCCGTCGTGAGCTCCATCTGAGCGAAAAATGAAGATGGAAAAGTGAAAAATTTTATTTTCTAATCAAATTTTTACTAAAAAAAAGTTTAAATTAAGCAATAATTGAATAGTTTTTTGGTATAATTCCAATTCTATTTAAAAACAAGTCGGAGGACACAATGGCAAAAGAAAAGTTTGAACGTACGAAGCCGCACGTAAATATCGGTACTATCGGTCACGTTGACCACGGTAAAACTACCCTTACAGCTGCGATCACTGCGGTACTCGCAACAAAAGGTGAAGCAGAGCTTATGGATTATGATCAAATCGATAACGCTCCTGAAGAGAGAGAAAGAGGGATTACAATCGCTACTTCTCACGTTGAGTATGAAACTGACAAGAGACACTACGCTCACGTTGACTGCCCAGGGCACGCCGACTATGTTAAAAACATGATTACAGGTGCTGCACAAATGGACGGAGCTATTCTCGTTGTTTCTGCTGCTGATGGCCCAATGCCACAAACAAGAGAGCACATCCTTCTTTCTAAACAAGTTGGTGTTCCATACATCGTTGTTTTCATGAACAAAGCGGACATGGTTGACGATGAAGAGCTTCTTGAGCTTGTTGAAATGGAAATCAGAGAGCTTCTTGATCAGTACGAGTTCCCTGGCGATGACACTCCGGTTATTGCAGGTTCTGCTCTTAAAGCACTTGAAGAAGCAAAAGAAGGTAAAGTTGGTGAGTGGGGAGAAAAAATCCTTGAGCTTATGGACGCTGTAGATGAGTATATTCCTGAGCCACAAAGAGAAACTGATAAAGATTTCTTGATGCCTGTTGAAGATGTTTTCTCTATCTCTGGTCGTGGTACTGTTGTTACAGGTAGAATTGAGCGTGGTCAAGTATGTGTCGGTGACAACATCGAGATCGTCGGTATCAAAGACACTAAAGCAACAACTGTTACTGGTGTTGAAATGTTTAGAAAAGAGATGGATTGCGGTGTTGCAGGCGATAACTGTGGTGTTCTCCTTAGAGGTATCGCAAAAGACGAAGTACAACGTGGTCAAGTTCTTTGTAAGCCAGGTTCAATCACTCCACATACAAAATTTGAAGCTGAGATCTATGTACTAAGTAAAGAAGAGGGTGGTAGACACACTCCATTCTTCAACGGTTACAGACCTCAGTTCTACATCAGAACGACTGACGTTACTGGTGCTATCACTCTTCCAGAAGGTACTGAAATGGTTATGCCAGGTGATAACGTTGCTATCACTGCAGAGCTTATCCACCCAATTGCTATCGAGCAAGGTACTAAGTTCGCTATCCGTGAAGGTGGTAGAACTGTTGGTGCGGGTGTCGTATCTAAAATCATCGAGTAATTCGCGGTCTCGCGAATTACCCATATACGAGGTAAATTATGAGAGATATTATCCATTTAGGGTGTGAAAAGTGTACAAGACGTAACTATCACACTACAAAAAACAAAAAGACTCACACAGAAAAATTTTCTATTAGAAAATATTGCAAATTCTGTAGAGAGCACACAATGCACAAAGAGATGAAATTATAATTTCTCTCTGCGTGTACTACTAGGCGAGTAGCTCTAATGGTAGAGCGCCGGATTCCAAATCCGATGGTTGGGGGTTCGAGTCCCTCCTCGCCTGCCACTCATTTTTTATTGATGCAGCCAGAAGGCTCTATCTATAAGAAATGAAGATTATTTGAAAGTGAGACGATGGATATAGCAAAAATTTTTAGAGATGCCAAGATGGAATTGAGCAAAGTTATTTTTCCTAACAAAGCTCAAGTGAAGCAAGCATATATCAGTGTCGTTATCGTCGTCTCTGCTATTGCTGCTTTTTTGGCTCTTGTCGATCTTATCATGTCGTCTATCGTTTCTGCTATTTTAGGTTAAAGGGGTAATTATGGCACATCAATGGTACTCTATACAGACCTATGGAAGCGATAGAGCGGTAAAAGAGGCTATCCTCAATCTCGTCAACGAAATGGGTCTTCAAGATAAAATTACCGATGTTATCGTTCCTACGGAAGATGTTATTGAAGTCAAAGACGGTAAAAAGAAGGTAACTGAACGCTCGTTGTATAGCGGTTACGTTTTTGCTAAAATCGATTTAGATACAAACATTCAGCACCTTATTCAGTCGCTTCCTAAAGTATCTGGCTTTATCGGTGAAGGAAATAAACCAACACCGCTTAGTGAAGAGGATATTCAAGTTATTCTTGACAAGGTAAACAATCGTGCTGCACCGAAACCGAAAGTCTACTTCGACAAAGGCGAGATGGTACGCATTATAGACGGACCTTTTGCAAACTTTACTGCAACCGTAGATGAATACGACATGGAGCACGGAACACTCAAGCTCAACGTATCTATTTTTGGACGTGCGACACCGGTAGATATATCGTATACGCAAGTCGAAAAAATAATATAATTTAACTTCAACAAAAGGAAAAGCGATGGCAAAAAAAGTCATGGATTATATCAAGCTACAAATCGAAGCCGGTAAAGCTAACCCAGCACCTCCGGTAGGTCCGGCTCTTGGTCAAAGAGGCGTGAACATCATGGAATTCTGTAAAGCGTTCAATGAAAAAACGAAAGATAAAATGGGATTCAAGATTCCGGTTATCATTACCGTTTACAGCGATAGAAGCTTCTCTTTCGTAACAAAACAGCCGCCTGCAAGTGAGCTTATCATGAAAGCTGCCGGTTTGAAAAAAGGAAGCGACAATCCTCTTAAAAACAAAGTAGGGACATTGACAAAAGAGCAAGTCATGCAAATTGTCGAGCAAAAAATTGAAGATCTTAACACTGAGGACAAAGAAGCAGCTGCAAGAACAATCGAAGGCAGCGCTCGAAGCATGGGTGTAGAAATAGTCGACTAATTTCAGTTGGCAAAACATCATCGACCACAGTGATGAAAAACTATGTGGCAGAATTTTACAAATAAGGTTTGAAAATGGCAAAGAAAATCAGCAAAAGATATAAACAGCTTTTAGAAAAGATTGAAGACAGAGCATATAACGTTGAAGAGGCGAGCTCTAAAGTAAAAGATCTTCAAAGCGCAAAATTCGATGAAACGGTTGAAGTTGCTTTGAATCTCAACGTAGACCCTAGACATGCGGATCAAATGGTTCGTGGTGCTACAGTTCTTCCACACGGTACTGGGAAAACTGTTCGTGTAGCTGTTTTTGCAAAAGGTGCTAAAGCGGATGAAGCAAAAGAAGCAGGTGCGGATATTGTCGGAACAGATGATCTTGTAGCGGACATCAAAGAGGGAAAAATCGATTTCGACATTGTCGTTGCAGCTCCTGATTGTATGGGTCTTGTCGGGCAAGTAGGTAGAATTCTTGGGCCAAAAGGTCTTATGCCTAACCCTAAAACAGGAACGGTAACTCCTGATGTTGCTACAGCTGTTAAAAACGTCAAAGGCGGACAAGTTAACTTCCGTGTTGATAAAAAAGGGAACATTCACGCAGGAATCGGTAAAGCGAGCTTCTCTGCAGATCAAATCAAAGAGAATCTTGAAGCGTTTGTCGTCGCTATAAACAAACAAAAACCATCTTCCGCAAAAGGGAAGTACATTAAAAATGCAGCACTTAGTTTGACTATGTCGCCTGCTATCAAACTTGATACTGCAGAACTAGCAGATATTAAATAATCACTCCGGCATTGCCGGAAGTGAGAATGCAAAGTTTTTATTTTACGCTGAGTGGAAGCGTAAAGTAAAGATTTTCATTTGTTTGAAAATCTGGAATCTTGGACTAGAGATAGAGCGGGGCGGTGTTTACCGCATAATAGAATTTAATTCTCCCTTCTTGAAGTTTCTTGGTCCAGAAAGGAGAAACAATGTTAAAAGCGAAAAAAGCTGAAGTTATCGAGCAGTTGACTGAAGCCTTTGCAAACACTACAGCGGTCGTTGTATGTGATTATAAAGGTTTAAAAGTCAGCGAGCTTGAAGAACTTCGAAAAATGGCACGCGAAAAAGACACGAGAGTACAAGTT
>JALWLR010000136.1 GCA_027084065.1 Helicobacteraceae bacterium
TGCTTCAAGCTCTACAAGACGCTTAAGACGCTGGTTTCTGTTGATAACTCTTCTGTAAAGGTCGTTTACATCAGAAACCGCGAACTTACCGCCGTCAAGACTTACAAGCGGACGAAGATCAGGTGGAAGAACCGGTAAAATAGTTAGCATCATCCATGCAGGATTGTTGCCGCTATTTAGAAACGACTCGATGACTTTGAGACGCTTTGCAAGTGTTTTTTTCTTCGCTTCGCTGTTTGTATTTTCAAAATCCTCTTTTAGCTGCGTGAAAAGTTCAACCAAATCGATGTCGTCAAGAAGATCACGAACGACCTCGCCGCCCATACGCGCTTTAAAACCAAGCTCACCAAATCGCGAAACTAGAGTACGATACTGCTCTTCGTTTAAAACATCGTACTTTTTGACAGGAGTTTTTCCATCTGCATCGTAGTATGCCTCGCCGCCCTCTTCGACGATATATGCTTCATAATAAAGCACACGCTCAAGGTCTTTCATCTTTACACCAAGAAGCGTTCCTATACGAGATGGAAGAGAGCTTACATACCAGATGTGTGCTACAGGCGTTACAAGATCGATATGTCCCATTCTGACACGACGGACTTTCGATGCAGTGACTTCAACACCACATTTTTCACATACAACACCTTTGTAGCGCATTTTTTTGTATTTTCCGCAGAGACACTCATAGTCGCGTACCGGACCGAAAATCTTCGCACAAAAAAGTCCGTCTCGCTCAGGTTTGAGCGTACGGTAGTTGATTGTTTCAGGTTTTTTTACTTCCCCGTGACTCCATGAGAGAATTCTCTCCGGACTCGCAAGCTTGAATTGAATCTGCTTAATGTCTTTTGGTCTATTTTCTTCACTTATTTCTATAGGTACTAATTTACTCATCGTCTTCCACCTCGTCAAATATCTCAACGTCAAGCGCAAGTGCTTGAAGTTCTTTCGTCAATACAAAGAGTGTTTCCGGGATACCCGATTCCGGAACAAGCTCTCCTTTTGTCAGTGCTTTATAAGCTTTTACACGCCCTTCAACATCATCGGATTTGATTGTCAGCATCTCTTTGAGAACTGCCGACGCACCGTATGCTTCAAGAGCCCATACTTCCATCTCTCCAAATCTCTGTCCACCAAAGAGCGCTTTACCACCAACTGGTTGTTGCGTTACCAAAGAGTATGGTCCGGTTGATCGTGCGTGAATCTTCTCATCAACTAGGTGATGCAGTTTAAGAATGTACATGTAGCCGACATTGACACGCTCTTTCATCTTTTCACCGGTTCTTCCGTCATATAGTACGGTTTTTCCATCTTCATCCATTTTCGCCAATTCATAAAGCTTTTTGAACTCTTCTTGGTTGACCGCTTCGAAAATCGGTGTTGCAAATTTCACACCCTTCGCCCAGTCTCTTGCAAACTCCAAGAACTCTTCGTCATCCATCTTTTCAATGGTCTCTTTTGCATTCATAAGTTTAGCGACATCGGCAATTTCTATCATTTTTGCACGCAGTTTTTGTATGTAATCCTGCTGCTTTTGCTCAAAGAGCTCTTGAATCTGATTTCCAAGCTCACGTCCGACCATACCAAGGTGCATCTCAAGAATCTGCCCGATGTTCATACGTGAAGGAACACCGAGTGGGTTGAGACATACATCAACGGTACGTCCATCTTCCATGTACGGCATATCGACTTCTGGAACGATGTTGGAAACAATACCTTTGTTTCCGTGACGTCCTGCCATCTTGTCCCCCACTTTGAGCTTACGCTTGGTCGCAATGTAGACTTTAACCGTTTTGACAACGCCGTTAGGGAGAATGTCATCTTTTTCAAGAATATTAAGCTTCTCTTCATGCTCATCTCTAAAGAGACGTTTTTGTTTTTGGAAGTAGTTCTTCGTTTTGTTGTACTTATCTTGAATCTCTTCACTGAAAGATTTGACAATGTTGTTCATCGCAAATCTGTTGACATCTTTGAGATCCTCCGCTACGATGTACTCTCCAGCTTTATACTCTTTATCGCCGATAGTCACATCTTTCTCAAGCGGTGCTTTTGTCAAAAGATCGGTAATTTTGAGCATCTCCTCTTTATCTATCATAAGGAGTCTGTCGTAGTGCTCACGCTCTAGTTGGTTTCTTTCCTCTTTTTCCAGCTCTAGTGCACGAGGATCTTTGTCATACCCTTTTTTGGTAAAGACTTTGACATCGACAACGACACCCTCCATAGATGGTGGGCAGTAGAGCGACTTGTTAACGACATGTCCCGCTTTTTCTCCAAATATAGCACGAAGCAGTCTCTCTTCTGGAGTCGGTTTAACCTCCCCTTTTGGAGAAACTTTCCCTACTAGAATCATACCACCTTTAACACGTGTTCCTACTTTTACGATACCGCTTGAATCAAGGTGGGCAAGATCTTCATCGCGAACGTTTGGAATATCTCGTGTTATCTCTTCAACACCATGCTTGAGCTCTCTTGCTTCAAGCTCTTTTTCATAAATATGTACAGAAGTAAAAGCATCTTTTCGAATCAGCTTTTCACTAATAACAATCGCATCTTCGAAGTTGTATCCGTTCCACGGCATAAACGCGACCATAGCATTGACTCCAAGAGCGAGCTCTCCTCTGTCCATGTTAGGACCATCTGCTATAATCTCTCCGGCTGTTACTTCTTGACCGACTTTGACTATAGGTTTTTGCGTAAAACTCGTGTTCTGGTTTGTTCTTAAGTTTTTTTGCAACGGATAGTAGTCGATGTATATTTCATCTTCCGTTTTACCCATAATGTAGATGTATTTTGCATCCACTTTTTCCACAACGCCACCACGCTTAGCCTTGACACACTCCCAAGAGTCACGCGCGACAACCTTTTCTATACCCGTTCCAACCATTGGCGCTTGTGCTTTAAGAAGCGGCACAGCCTGACGCTGCATGTTCGATCCCATAAGTGCACGGTTGGCATCATCATGCTCAAGGAACGGAATAAGACTCGCTGCCACACCGACAACCATTGCACTAGAGAGGTCTGCATACTGACACTCTTTTGGTGAGCGCTGCAAAATTTCACCATCTTTTCTTACCGTTATAAGCTCTTCGACAAACTGACCGTTCTCATCCACTTCGTTTGAAGCAGCGGCAATTGTCACACCCTCTTCTTGCGTAGCGGTCAAGTAGACGATTTCATCCGTTACGACACCGTCTTTGACAATTTTGTATGGCGCTTCTATAAAACCGTGCTCATTAACTTTTGCATAGCTAGCAAGCGTATTGATAAGACCGATGTTTTGCCCCTCCGGAGTCTCAATTGGACAGATACGGCCATAGTGTGTCGGGTGTACGTCCCGCACTTCGAAACCGGCTCTCTCTTTGACAAGACCACCTTCCCCAAGTGCTGAGAGTCGTCTTTTATGAGTAATTTCCGAAAGTGGGTTTGTCTGGTCCATAAACTGTGAAAGCTGACCTGAACTGAAAAACTCCATAACGGTAGATGTGATCATCTTCGAATTAACAAGATCATGTGGAAGTAGATCAGCCATTGGACCGCTCATTGTAGAGAGCTTATCTTTTATAGCTTTTTGCATCTTCACAAGACCGTTATGCAACTCGTTTCCAAGCAACTCGCCGATTGAACGAATTCTTCTGTTACCGAGGTGGTCACGATCATCGATATGTCCCTGACCGTTTTTGACTTTGATAACATATTTGACCGTCTCTATAATATCTTCATGAGTTAAAACAGTTACATACTCCGGAATATTAAGATCGAGCTTGTGGTTCATCTTCATACGACCGACTTTGGTCAAGTCGTATCGTTCCGGATCGAAAAAGAGCTGGTTGACGAAAATTTTTGCAGCCTCTTTGGTTACAGGCTCTCCGGGTCTCATAACTTTATAGATACGAATCGCCGCAAGATCGTTTTCATCTTCGATGTCTTCTGTTTGTTTAAGCAGTTTGAGTGAATCAGCATCGGCATTGAAAGCGTTAATAATAGAGCTATCAACTCCGTCTGCAAGATCGTTAGCTATTTTAAAGCGCTCAACCCCCAAATCAACGATTTTTTTGAGTTTGCTCTCATCAAGATGTGTCATAGTGTCAAACAGGATTTCTCCTGTTTCCGGGTCGATAATCGGCTCTGCAAGATAGCGGTCAAGCAAAATTTCTACAGGGTACTCGACATACTCGACACCGCTTTCAATAAGCTTTTGCGCTTTTTTAGCAGAAAGGCGCTTACCTGCAGGAAGCAGTACATTTCCGTCAAGATCGACTAGATCGTAATTGAGTCTTCCTTTATAGTCGGAAACGTCGAATTTCGTAACGAACTTGCCATCTTTTTGCTCTATTGTCTGAATCGGATAGAAAAGTTTCAAAATATCCTGCTTGGAGTATCCAAGTGCACGGAACATAATTGTCACAGGAACTTTTCTTCTTTTATTAATTCGCATGTAGAGTATATCTTTTGGATCATACTCAAAATAGAGCCAGCTACCACGGTCTGGAATGATCTGTCCGG
>JALWLR010000137.1 GCA_027084065.1 Helicobacteraceae bacterium
CTATAACGAAAATAGCACGAAAAAGTGAAATGACTATGGTAGATGAAAGCATAGGTGTTATGCTTGTCTCCATTGTCGTTACAGGATTTTTGGTGCTGTTTTTACGCTATGTTGCAAAAAAAACCGGCAATATGGTCATAGAAGCAGATGCCCTGCACTACCAGACCGACCTGCTTAGCAATGCTGCCATCCTTTTGGCACTCGGTCTTGTAGCATATACAGGCGAAACTATCATCGACCCCATTGTCGGTATAGGTATTGCTGTTTATATGATTTACTCTGCCTATCCGATTATTAAACGCGGTATTTTGATGCTGCTTGATGTCGCTATTCCAAAAGAGGATATAGAAGCTATTGAGCGTATTATAGAGAGTTTCAAAGAGGTTAACGGCTACCACTACCTAAAAACAAGAGAGTCGGGAAGCCATGTTTTCATATCTGTTCATGTTGTTTTCACACCGGAGATGACACTCCTTGAAGCACACCGAATCGCCGATGAGATAGAGAAAAAAATACGAGAATACTTCCACGCAAAAGATAAAAAAGCACATGTACTCATCCACATGGACCCATACGATGACCTTGAGATCAATCAAGAGGAAGACTACTTCTAATCCACTATTCCAAATGCGACACAAAGTGTCGCAACCCAAATAAGTAGCGTCCACACAAGACTGACTAAAACAATAGCCGCACCTGCATCTTTGGCATTCTTAGCCAAAATATGATAATCCTGCGTTACCAAGTCCACCACGCGTTCTATAGCGCTGTTAATGATTTCGGCAAGAAGCGGAATGAAAAGTGAAAGTGACAAAACGGCACTGTAAACAAAAGCAACAGGCAACATCCACGCCACAACCAAACCGCCAAAAAGTAAAAGCAACTGCCATTTAAAACTTGTCTCGTTTTTCAAAATATCACTCAATCCCTCAAGAGCGTATTTTCCGTTTTTAAAAAGACTGTGTTTTGGTTTGTTTAGCATTCTTTCCTTCTTTCTTCAATAATTTTTTGTAACTCTTCTGCTGTAATGTCTTTAGAGAGAGGCTCGAAAAAGCATACATGCACTTCTCTGCGCAAAAGCGGTTTTTTACGCCCATCGCTGCATCTTGCAAAAATGCTTCCCTGCATTCCATCAATATAAAATGGAACTAAAACCCCATCCCATCCAAACGAGTCGATAAGTTCAAAACCTTTGTGAAACGTTCCCATTTTGCATGTACGGGTTATCTCTCCTTCTGGAAAAATAGCGACGATATTTCCCTTTTGCAATCTTTTAACCGCCTCTTTCATAGCATCTTTAAAGCCTCTTGGAGAGAGTGGAATAACCTCTCCTTTTTTCAAGATTGGATGCAAAAAAGGTCTGTTGTAAATTTCTCTGTCCATCAAATAGTTGATACGTCGCTGCAAAGGAATTTGCAAAAAGAGCCAATCTAGCCAGCTGACATGATTTCCAAGCAGTAAAACCGCCTTGTTTTTTGGAATGTTTTCCAACCCCTTATAGACAATTTTGTAACGAAGTGACGCCAAAAGCTCAAAAAGTGTCCAGACAAACAAAACGAAGTAGCGCTTTGCAAGCAGGAAAAAAAGAGTCAACCCGACAAATCCCATAAGGGTAAAGAGCATCTTTCCATCCATACCGAAGTAGGCAAATATCGTTGTCAAGATAAGAAAAAAGATCATAAAAATATTTTGAATGAAGTTGTTTCCGGCTAGAATCGTTCCAAGATGAGCGTTTGGAGCAAGGTGCTGAATGTTGGCACTAAGCGGAACCAAAATAAAACCGCTAAATATTCCAAAAAGGAAAAAAAGCATAGCAATAGGTCCAATGGATTCTAAATGAGGTACAATGAATGTAATAGCGGTAATGCCAAGCGCACCAAGGAGTGCTATACCGGCATTAATGTAATAGTGCGAAAGTCTTGCCGCTAGAACCGAGCCTATGACAATCCCCAAACCGGCTAAAGCCATAGAGCCTTGAACATAAATCGTATTGGTTATATGCAAGTAGGTTTTGGCATACTCTCCAAAAATAGCAAGCACAACTTGAGAGATGGACCAAAAAAGACTCAGTGCCAAAATATTTTCCCAAATCTCCTTTTTTCGCATAATCATTTTCAAGTTTTTCGCCAAATAATAGCCTTTGAGATAGCGCTTCCAGACAAATGTACGCTTGGAGGGCTCAAGACGTGTTATCGGCAGCTTCGATGCCAAATACCACTCTATAAGTGACCCCCCGACCAAAAGCCACCCAAGCGGTGCGACATGGCGCAAGACATCCGCTTCGTTCACAAAGTCATCATGTAAAAGTACTTCAAACAGTACCGTATAGAAAATGATTCCACCGAGTATGGCAATGGTAGTAACTGCTTGAACCGCACCGTTTGCAGCACTAAGAAGCTCATCTCCTACAAGCTCTTTAATATAACCATATTTTGCCGGAGAGTAGATAGCACTTTGCAGTGCAAGTAAAAAGGTCATGGCAAAAGCTGCATAAAACCAGCCCAAATAGTAAAAAAGAGTTGTTAAAAGTGTAATAATAACGGCAAATAAAGCCGCATCACGCATAATGATGTTCTTTTTGAAGCGGTCTGCCAAAAAACCCGATGGAGAAAAAAGCAGTACAAACGGCAGTAAGATCAAAGCATTGACAATAGCTGCAAGGATTATTTGCGTCGAGCCGCTATAGACTTTGAAGATAGTGTCTTGAATGATTATTTTATGTCCAAGATCGGTAAAAGCGTTGAAAAAGACTACAACAAGATAGTTGACAAAGCCTGCTATATGAAAAACTTTTTTCATTGTACCAGCGGTGCACTCCAGAGCTCATAGTGTCCATGATCTTTTTTTACAAGTTCCAGCAGTGCACTTATATTTTTCTCCAAACTGTCTTGATCAAGTGCATGCTCTTTTTCTATGGCTACAGCGTGAGCGAGTTCTTTGTTATCTACATCATCTTTAAAACGAAATCCTATCATTTCGACATTTTTCAAGAAACGATCTTTTTGGCTGGCAGTATCGAAACTGACATAATGCTCCACCAAACGGCTTTTTGAAAGATCATCCCCTTCTGCAAGCATCTGTAGAACTATTTTTTTACTGTAAATAAGATACATCTCCAAATCGGTCGGAAAGAGTGTTTCGTAATAAAAATTCCATTTTGGATCTTTTGTAACGCTGGTTTCATAAAGATAACCGCTTCCGCTAAATATGGAAGCTACTTTTTGTTCAATCCCTTTGGACTCTTTGGAATAAAAATAAAACTCACTCCAGCCATCCTCTATGCGCATACCGATATAGAGTGCTTCTTTTGAAAGGGCATCTATAAGTTTTTCTTTAAAATTCAAGAACTTCTCGACCTTTTCCACCTCTTCATGCAAAGCATTGAATTTGACAAAAACACTTACTAAATACTCCATCTCCGTTTCGTTTCGAACATCTCCGAGATTGACCTCGATGAAAGCGGAATCTCGCATATATTTTTCAAGCATGGCTACTCTTTTTTGTTTTTAATTTGATTATAGCTTAAAATCTCCAAATTTCAAATTTTATCGTTTTCGAAGTGGATATAGCTTACAATTTCAACACTTTCACGTTATAAAGGTTGCAAAAATGTTTCGTTTTTTAAGAAAATTCAAACTGGCAACGTCAGCAGGTATTTTAGTCTCTTTGGTCATTGTTGTTATAACAAGTGCAGCCTATTACAAACTCTACAGCGAAAACAAAAGTGCACTTTTGGAAAATTTAAAATCCCAAGGAGAGACGATCCTCAACTTTGCGGATGTACTCTTTCAAAGTAGAAACGAAAAATTTTTCAGTGGAGAAAGCAGTGAAATCCCACAAGTTATTCAAAACGATGTCTTTGCCAGATTTACAAAAATCAGTGGGGGCAAAGTCTTTTTCAAACAGGCATCCAAACACCCAATGCTAGAAAGAAACAGAGCGCTTCCCTATGAAGAGCGGCTTATAGACTATTTTAACGAGCATCCAAACGAAAAACAAAAAGAGCTTTTTACACAAGAAAACGACAAAGAGCTCTATGTCGTTGCACGTCCTATCAAGGCAGAAGAACGATGTAAAATGTGCCATCCAACATGGATACCCGGCAGAGTCATAGCCACAGAAAACGCTAAAATAGACACGCGTGATTTTAAAAATGCACTCCATTCAAACCTTGTCATTATGGGAGTGAACTGGTTTTTGAACATATTTCTCGTCGTACTTGCCATTCAGCTCTACTTTTACTTTGAAATTTCCAAACGTGTCAAAAAAATTCTTGACATAACTTTTAGAATAGAAAACGGCAAGTTCATCCTTGATGACCTCGTAACAAAAGAGGAACTTCAATCCAACACTCAAAACGAAATAGACAGAATTATCCGTCATCTTTATAAAGTAGCACAAAATCTCCGTCCCGTC
>JALWLR010000138.1 GCA_027084065.1 Helicobacteraceae bacterium
AACCCTTTGAGTATATGTTTTTCTCCAATATTTGCATGTAAATCTTTTATTTCTATCATATTCATCCTACGCTTCCTTCTAATGTTAATTCTAATAGTGCTCTTGCTTCTACCGCATACTCCATAGGGAGTTGGTTGAAGACCTCTTTACAAAATCCGTGTACGATCATGCTGACGGCATCCTCTTCATCTATACCACGCTGACGAAGGTAGAAAAGCTGTTCGTCGCTGATTTTCGTGGTTGTGGCTTCATGCTCCACTTTTGCATGTGCGCTTTTGTCTTCAAGGTAGGGAAATGTGTGCGCTCCGCATTCGCGCCCTATCAGTAGTGAATCACATTCGCTGAAGTTGTGTGCGCCCGATGCTTTGGCACCTATTTTTACAAGTCCCCGGTAACTGTTTTGTCCTTTCATCGCCGAAATACCTTTGGAGATGATGGTTGAGCTTGTGTTTTTGCCAAGATGAATCATCTTCGTTCCGGTATCTGCTTGTTGTGCCAGTGTCGTAACTGCGACGGAGTAAAATTCGCCGACACTGTTGTCTCCTTGGAGGATACAGCTTGGGTATTTCCATGTGATGACTGAACCGGTTTCTACCTGTGTCCATGAGATTTTGGAATTATCCCCTTTGCACAGTCCCCGTTTGGTTACAAAGTTGTAGATACCTCCCTTGCCGTTTTCATCTCCGGGGTACCAGTTTTGGATAGTGGAGTATTTGATTTCGGCATCTTTTAGGGCTATGAGTTCTACAACTGCGGCATGCAGTTGCGAGTCGTCGCGCATCGGTGCGGAACACCCTTCGTTGTAGCTGACGTAGCTGCCCTCATCAGCGACGATAAGCGTTCTTTCGAACTGCCCCGTATTGAGCGCGTTGATTCGGAAGTATGTAGAGAGCTCCATCGGACAGCGCACGCCTTTTGGAATGTAGACAAAAGTTCCGTCTGTGAAAACGGCGGAGTTGAGTGCGGCGAAGAAGTTATCCGTCATTGGAACGACACTGAACATATATTTTTTGATAAGTTCCGGATAGTCGCGAATCGCTTCGGAGATGGAGCAAAAGATGATACCATGTTTTTTCAGCTCTTCGGTAAAGGTTGTTTTAACTGAGACGGAGTCGACGACGGCATCGACGGCAATGCCTTGAAGCTGTTTTTGTTCTTCAAGCGGAATTCCCAGTTTTTTATAGGCTTCAAGAATTTTCGGATCGACCTCGTCAAGGCTTTCGGGTGCCTGTTTCGGTGCGGAAAAGTAGGAGATGGATTGATAATCTATCGGCTCGTACTCGACATGCCCCCAATGAGGCTCTTTCATCTTCAACCACTTTTTATAGGCTTCCAGTCGTAAATCGGTCATCCAATCGGGTTCGTTTTTCTTTTTGGAAATGAAGCGGATGACATCTTCATTCAGACCGGGTGGTACGGTCTCTTGCTCGATGTCGATTTCGAAACCGAGTTTATACTCGCCCGAAACCGCTTTGTTTATCTCTTCTTGAGCCATTTGATTTTCTCCTCTAGTAACTAAAAAATATTTTTATAGTCTTTATAAATGTAGAAATATTATATCGAACCAGATTTAAACTTGCGTAATGTTCTTTATCTAGCTTGCTTTTTTGAAGCTTTTTCAAAGAATTTCGCTTTATTCGCCAAGTGCCCATATCTCAAACGGTACCATTTCCACCTCCGAAAATGGGTGGGAAATGGTCGCTTCTTTACTCATCGTTACAGCAGTTATTTTTTTTATATTGTATGCAAACAGGTAGGCCTCAAGGCTCTCTACTTTTTTAAAGACACTTCGTTCATCCGCAAAAGGTTTGGAGAGAATGATTTCATTGTTTTGCGGTAGATAGAAGTCGACATTTTCAAGATAGTAGCACTCCTTGTCCTTTTTTTGCAGCTCCAAGAAGATGAGATTTTCAAAGAGTCTACCGAAATGTTTGTCGGTTGTCAGGGCGGTTTTAAAGTAGATGTCGGCAAGATAGAGCTTTTTGACTGCTCTTGGATGGGAGTATTTGCCTACTTCGAAAAGGTAGCGCTTCTGCAGCAGCGACTTGTATGCTTGGTATGTTTTATCTTTGGAAATCTTTATTTTTTGTTTGAGTCGCTCATAGATGCTAAATGCCGAAATGGGCGTTGCGTTGAAGCGAGCGATGAATTTTAGCAGCGAAAATTCTGTTTCCAAAAGTGATAGCCGAAGTTTTTGCTGCACATGCAAGAGACGCTCGTCACTTGGAAGATGAAGCATGCATGTAAGACCGCCGAGTTGCAAGAAGTGGTTAAGCGCACTGGAGTCGTACTTGTGTTCATGAGCCAGAAACTCTTCATAATCAAGAGGATAGAGCCATAGTGTTTGAAGCTCTTGAATACTGTAGGGCAGTTGGGAGATGAGAATGAGCTGTGAGACTTTTGGCAGAGTGATTGTCGGGATATAGTTGTCCAAGACTACTGTTTCTATGCTGTTTTGCATGCAAAAAGAGTCTAAAACGGAATTGAGTTTATCGGACTCTATACGTTCATCTTTGCAATCAATATAAAGATAACTACGCTTTTTCAAACTGTTGAGATAATTTTTGACAAGCTTGGTCTTCCCACTTTGGGTTATACCGCACAATTGATAACTCCCTCCATCCAAAGAGAGCTTGCGTGGGTTGAACTTTTCTGTACCTATGTCGCTTTTGTACCACTCTTGTAATAAAATTTCCATATCGAAATCATACCACTTCCTTTTTAAAAGGAAATAAAATCTTAAAAAAATCCAAATTTAGAGCAAAAAGTATTGAACAATTGTCGCTGTTTGAGTATAATTCCGTTCCCTTAATATAGTCGTTATATAGCGACGAGTTCTTTAGAAGGAAAAAAATGGAAAAGATTCGTTTGAAGTTGAAAGCTTATGATCACCGTGTTTTGGATAGATCCGTAGCTGCAATCGTAGAGGCTGTTAAGCGTACCGGTGCCACAATCAAAGGCCCGATACCTTTACCGACAAAGATTCGTAAGTATACAGTTTTGAGATCTCCACATGTCAACAAAGATTCTCGTGAACAATTCGAGATCAGAATGCATGCAAGAATGATCGATATAGTTTCGGCAACACCCGAAACGGTTGATTCACTGATGAAACTTGATCTTGCACCGGAAGTGGATGTTGAAGTCCGCTCTATGGATAAGTAGGAGAGGCAAAGTGGAATATATAGTAGAAAAAATAGGTATGAGTCGAACAATCAGCGTACCGAGCAAACCGGTAACTCTTTTGAGAGTTTTGGATGCGAAAGTATGCGAAGTCAATGACGGTAAAGCTCTTGTAGCTTACAGTAACGGTAAGACAATGAACAAAGCGATCGAAGGTCAGCAAAAAAAGTATGGCCTTAGCAGTGAGTACAACAGATTCGTAACGCTCAACGTAGCGAACACGGAAGCTGGCGATCTTGACTTGGCACCGCTTAGCGAAGCGAAACTTGTAAAAACATCTTTCAATACGAAAGGTAGAGGTTTTACAGGTGCCATGAAAAGATGGAACTTCGGCGGCGGACCGGCATCACACGGTCACAGATTTGGAAGACGTACAGGTTCTATCGGTAACGCCGAGTGGCCTGGACGCGTTATGAAAGGGCGCAAAATGCCTGGACAGTACGGTAACGAAAAAGTGACTGTCAAAAATGAAATAATCTCATTCGACCCAGAGAACAAAATCCTTGTCGTAGTCGGTTCCGTACCGGGTGCGAACGGAAGTCTCGGTCGTGTAAAGGTAGCGAAATAATGAGCGCAGCAATAGTACTTAACGAAAAATTGGAAAAATCAGGAGAGCTCGCTCTTCCTGAAAGTTTCAACGGTATCAATCCGCACAACCTTTACGTATATGTGAAGTCGGTACAAGCAGGAGCACGTGCAAACACTGCTTCTACGAAAACACGTGCGGAAGTAAGCGGCGGTGGTAAAAAACCATGGTCACAAAAAGGCGGCGGTAGAGCACGTGCTGGTTCTAAAAGATCACCTGTTTTTGTTGGTGGTGGACAGGTATTTGGTCCAAAACCAAACAGAAACTACGATCAAAAAGTGAACAAAAAGCAGAAAAAACTTGCTCTAAGACACGCACTTGCAGAGCATGCGGCTAACGGTACTCTTTTTATCGTTGACAGCATCGAAGTTGCAAGCGGAAAAACAAAAGACGCTGCTGCAATGTTCAACGCTCTTGGTCAAAGAGACGCACTTTTCGTCAAATCACTTCTTGATGAGAAGACATATTTGGCGTTTAGAAACATCAGCTCTACTTACCTTATAGAAGAGAGCGAGCTCAATGCTTTCCTTGCTGCTTCATACAGAAGTATCGTTATGGAAAAAGCGGTTTGGGAAAATCTGACAAGCGAGGCTAAATAATGGCAGATATAACAGATAT
>JALWLR010000139.1 GCA_027084065.1 Helicobacteraceae bacterium
TAGCACTCCATCTTGTCGTTGTGAGCTGTGATGGCATCCATAGCGACAAGCGCTTTTTTGGAGAGTTTTTCCTGTTTTTTAAGCAGCTTGAGCGGTTTGAGCGTGAGGTCTTTACCACTTGCAAGATGGACGATGACTTCATCGCCTTGTTTGACGACGTTTTTGTAAGGATTGCCGCGCGCCGTAAGGAGATATCCATCTTTTGAATCGTAAGTCGTTCCCTTTTTGAGATACTCAGGGAGGAACTTCGTTACACCGCGGGCTTTACCGCTTGCAGGCTTGGTTTCAAACTCGTCACTATATCCAAGTGGAAGCTCCCACGGGTAGCGTTTTGTCGTACCATGACAATCTTGACACTCTATCTCTACGGGTGCCAAAGTTGCTCCGCTTATAAACCCGTCCCCGTGAAGATCACGTGTGGTGTGGCAGTCTTGACACAGCATCCCTTTTCGGCGGTGAACATCATCTTTGAGATGAATGTAGTGTTTGGTATGGAGTTTTGGCTGGGCATTGCCGACTTCATCGAAAGTTGGATTGTAAGCCGTCTCCATCATCCCCTCGTAACTCACACCTATGCGTTTGCCGCGGTTATGGCATGTCGAGCATGTTTTTGTGGGAATACCGGTATAGGTTGTTTTGCCTACATGCACTTTGGCGTTTCTTGAAGATTGGATTTCATGTACCAGCAGATGACCCGCTTCGTTTTTTGGAATGGTTGGATCGTTACCTTCGTAAAAGCCGCTGTTACTGTAGGGAATGTGGCATGAGGAGCAGCCGATTCCGCGGTAATCTCCCCGCTTTTGTCGCCCTTTGCTACCTGTATGGCAGCGTAGGCACTGATTGCGCAGGTAGGTGTAAGCGGCGAGTTCTGGATGTTTAGTTGCTTCTTTGGCTGTTGGAGCGGGAGGAATCTCTTTGTTTTGCTTTGGATAAACCTGTGGGTTGAGTTTGGCAAGTTTTTGCATGTAGTTTTTGTATACTTCCGTGCCAAGGCGTTTATGTGGATCGTCTGGGTTTTTGGTGTTGTAGTTTGCCATGTTGTGTTCATACCCTTCAAGTCCGCCGAAACTGTAAAGAACACCGTGAATTTTTCCCTGTTCACTCATCATAAGCGAATTCATCTGGGCAGCAACCTGCTCGGCATGACACATTCCGCATGTATTTTGGTTGATCCACGGGCTGCCGGGATCTGGGTAGAACTCTTTTGGTCCCGGGTGGGTAAGGAAGTAGGCAAGTGTGCCACTGTGGGCGGCTTTTTTCGTAGTGGCTTTTGGGTTACCGCCGTGACAGACGATGCAGTTGTTTCCGCTTGCACCCGCTTTGTCGGCTTTTTTTAAAATGGCGCGCATCATTCCTGTTTTTGGTGCACGAATATGCTCTATACCGTCATGACATGCAAGACAGCCGTTTGCACTTTTTCCAAAAAGAAGTGTGCTTAGAAGAAGAAAAAGTGTAAGACGTAGCATCCTACTTTTTCTTCATATCTTTTGCAATGGCATCAAGTACACCGTTTATAAATTTCGGCGACTGCTCGGCGGCAAAGCTTTTGCTGATCTCGACTGCTTCGTTGATGACGACTGCAGGATCAAGGTCTCCAAACATGATTTCGTAAGCACCAAGACGAAGTGTAGCACGCTCGATGCTGCCTAGACGCTCGAAGTCCCAGTCTTTGAGATGCGCTTTGATGGCTTCATCGACTTTGTCCAGATTTTGGATGACACCCTCAAAGAGTCCAAGCGCGAACTCTCTTTGTTTGTTTCGAATCTTTTTCTCTTCTAGAATATCCACTGCTACATCGGCTATTTTGCCGTTACCAAGGTCATATGCGTAAAGCAGGCTGACAACAGCCATACGTGCTTGATGTCGTGTCGCCATTAGAGCTCCTCAAAAAGTGTTAGCATTTCAATCGTCGTCGTCATCGCTTCGAAACCTTTGTTACCCGCTTTTGTCCCGCTGCGCTCTATAGCCTGCTCTATGGTAT
Organism: Helicobacteraceae bacterium; assembly: GCA_027084065.1. Classification (GTDB taxonomy): domain Bacteria; phylum Campylobacterota; class Campylobacteria; order Campylobacterales; family Sulfurimonadaceae; genus S012-15. Next base: position 1,982 of record JALWLR010000139.1, read on the forward strand.
CTGTCGTGAGTAGCCCGAAACTAACCGGCTTATGGTATTTCAGACTCATAGCCGCTATGCCTTTAGTGGCTTCTGCTGCTACATAGTCGAAGTGTGGAGTAGAGCCGCGAATAACCGCACCAAGCGCACACAAAGCGTCATATTTGCCGCTTGCTAAGAGTCTGTCTACGACCATCGGCAACTCAAACGCACCTGGAGCTATGACATGCGTAAGATCCGTTTCATCGCCTCCATGACGCATAAAAGCGTCTTTTGCCCCTTCGACGAGTCTATCGACGACGAAATGATTCCATCGCGTACTGATGATAGCGATTTTTTTTCCTTTGAGAACTTGCAGTTTTCCTTCGATTGTTTGCATTTTTTTCCTTTTATTTGAATTGTTTTGTATTTTTGATCGTTCGTATAAGGATACGATCAGATAAAACTTTGTAGATAATAAGATAGTTTTTTCTAAAAACGACTACTCTACACTCTGCATGAATCCTTTTCTTTTCACACTCTTTTCCTATCGTCGGATTGGAAGCGATCAGCTCAAAAAAGCTTACAAACTCCTTTTTAAACTCTTTTGCAACATTTGGTTTGTCTTCTGCTATTAAGGCAAAGATCGCCTCCAGTTCTTCATAAGCCTGCTTTGAGAGTCTAATCTGCACTATACTTCTTCTCAAACATTGCAAACGCTTCTTGAAGCGTGTATCCGCTGTCTTCTAAAGTTGCCGGATCATCTAAAATCTCATTGAGATATGAAAGATCCTCTTCATACTTGATATTGTTCGCTGCTGCAAGCTTTGAGAGATACTCGCTAAAGGCTTTCTCATCCCCTCTAAACTCTTCATGATACAGGTTTTCAAGCATTTCATCTTCGATATGGAGTGTTATCATACGATCTCCCTTATCTTTTTGATTGTTGTTATTATAGCATCTAACTGCTCAAGTGTGACCATATTTGGTCCATCACTTAGTGCTATACTTGGATCGAAGTGGGTTTCAAAAAAGAAACCGTCCACGCCAACTGCCGCTGCCGCTCGTGCTAGGTAGGGCACCATAGAGCTGTCTCCGCCGGTTTTGCCGTCTTGGGCTGTAGGCATCTGTACCGAGTGGGTTGCATCGAATATGACGGGGGCGAACTCACGCATAATGGGGAGGTTTCGCATGTCGACTACAAGATTGCCGTATCCAAAGCTGTTGCCCCGCTCACACAAAAAGAGTCCATGTTTTTTGGAGTTTTCGTATGTCGCTTCACTGCATCCTCTTGTTTCAAGGACTTTAAGAGCAGGATAGCGCATCGCATCGCCTGAGAGAAACTGCCCTTTTTTGATGTTGATTTTGCACTTTGTTTGTGCCGAGGCTACGAGCAAGTCGGTCTGGCGGCATAAAAATGCAGGGATTTGGAGCATATCGACTACTTCGCTAACAGGCTGAACCTGATAGGTTTCGTGCACGTCGGTCACTATTTTGTAACCAAACTCCTCTTTGACTTTTTGTAAGATACGAAGCCCCTCTTCAAGTCCCGGTCCCCGGTAACTGTGTAAAGAGGTGCGGTTGGCTTTATCGAAGCTTGCTTTGAAGTAGAAGTCTATCTCTTTGTCTTCGTCGTATCGCTTGAGAGCTTTGGCTATTTTAAAGATATTTTCTTCGCTTTCTATGACGCATGGTCCGGCTAATAGTTGCATAGTTTTTCTCTTTTTTTTCGTTTTGTGTTATAATTCCAACCAAGGGGAGAGGTTAAACCCTCTCCAGCTTGAGGTCAAGTTTGAATTTGCCGATTCGAAAACTCAACCTCAGTAGGAACTTTTTCATAAGTCCCTCTTTGGTTTGAAATTGCCCCAGAAATATTCTGGGGACGCAAAATTATACCCTCATTTCTCTTTAGCTACCATTATTCCCGCTACTACAATCAGCACTATCCCCGTTGTCGTTATAAAATCCGGCAGAGGATCGCCAAGAAGTGTACCGACGATAATAGAAAAGAGGATATTTGTGTAGCTTACAGCTCCTACAATTCCCGCTTTGGTCGCACTGTAGGCTTTTGTCATTAAAAGTTGCGAAATTGTCGCGATGATGCCCATTCCAATGACATAGAGCCAGACAACTCCCTGTGGCATGACAAAGCGCGCGAACATAAAGTCAAGTTCGGGTGCGTCGACATACGGAGAGAGCAAAAAAAGGATGATAGGACCGATGGTGCCGATTCCGACAAAACTCAGTACTATGGCTCTTGTGTCGTAGTACTTTTTGAGCTCTCTTATAGAGGTGTAGGCAAGTGCGGCACCTATACCGCTAAAAAGCCCAAGCAGGTCATATTTGCTGATTCCAATGCCGCTTGGTTTGGTAATGAAAAGAATCCCTATAAATCCGACAAATACGGCAAGCCACGCTTTTTTTGTCATCCGCTCGCCTAAAAA
>JALWLR010000140.1 GCA_027084065.1 Helicobacteraceae bacterium
CCTATGGCGAAGATGGATTCGAAGTGAGGATTGATGCGCTCGTTTATCAGACCGGAGATATAGAGCTTGTTTATGAAAAAGGCAGCGGTGTGTCCGTAGTAAAAAATCATCGGATGGCGGGTCGGTTCACTTTTGATGTAGAATGCTTCAGGGGTTAGGAGATCGAATAAACTTTCAAAAAAGCAAAAACCGTTGAGGAAGTAGTCGCATATCTCCTCTTTGGACGTTGCATCGAGTCTGGGCGGGTATAGAAGTTTCATTGTCTGCCTTGTGCTACAATATCTACATGCAATTATACAGAAGTAAACGCCTTAAAACCAAACATCTATTCACCTCCAGAAAAGGAGGAGTGAGCAAACCTCCCTATGACAGCTTCAATCTTGCCTATCATGTCGGTGACAGACGTGGAGATGTCGTTATCAATCATAAATTACTAGCTGCGGAAGCTGGGTATGATTTTAAGAAGCTCATTTTTATGAACCAGATCCACTCTAATAAAGTAGTCGTCATAGATGAGGAGAGCTTTGTCATTCCTTCGTGTGACGCACTTGTTACGAACCTGATCGATACACCGCTTATGGTTATGAGTGCGGACTGTGCACCCTTGTTGCTACACGATGCGGTTTGCGGTGTCATCGCTGCGGTACATGTAGGACGCGCGGGTGCGTTTGGAAATATAGCGGGTCGTGTGATTAGGACTATGCAGGAGCGATACGGTAGTGACCCTACTGATATTCATGCCGCAATCGGTGCGCGCATCTGTACTCAGTGCTATGAGGTTTCCGACAAAGAATTAGCAGAGGCAGAAGCTCTTGGGTACGGTTTTGCATGTAGAGAGAATCATCTCGATATAGATGCTATTTTGATGTATCAGCTGCTTGCATGCGGTTGCAAAGAGGAAAATATGGACTTTTTGCCCCATTGCAGCAGATGTGAAAATAAGAGCTTTTTCTCCTACAGAGCTGAGAAGGTAACTGGGAGAAATGCGGCTGTAATCGTTTTGTAACCGATTTGTTCTATTATTGCAAGTATATAATTCAAACTTCAAAGGATCATTCCCATGAAAAAAAGTCTCCTTACATTGGCGGCAACTTTAGCTGTCGCAAGTACACTCAGTGCAACGGTCATTCGCGGCAGCGGCGCGTCGTTTCCGTATGCGGTCTATCAGCAGTGGACAAAAGCTTACTATAAAGCTACCGGTATCAAGGTAGACTACATTTCCAAAGGTTCATCCAAGGGTATCAAAGATATAAAAGCTCGTCAGACCGATTTTGGCGGGAGTGATAAACCTCTTAGTCCAAAGACGTTGAAAAAGTACAAGCTCTATCAGTTTCCTTCCGTCGTTGGGGCTATTACAATGGGTTACAACGTTCCGGGTGTAAAGAGTCTCAAGCTTTCAAGAGCGGCTATTGCAAGCATTGCTTTGGGAAAAGTACACTACTGGGATGACAAAGTCATAGCTGCGGCAAACCCAAATATCTCTCTGCCGCATAAAAAAGTGACTTTCGTTCATAGAGCTGATGGAAGCGGGACGACCTTTAACTTTACCTACTTTTTGTCTAAAATCTCCAAAGAGTGGAGAAAGCATTATGGTGCGAAAAAATCGGTCAACTGGCCGGGCAGACAGCATGTAGGCGGTAACAAAAACTCCGGTGTCGCAAGTCTTATAAAACAGACGGCATACTCTGTTGGATACATAGACTATGCGGATGCGAAAAACAACGGCATAGCGATGGCTGCAGTGGAGAACAAAGAGGGCGAGTTCATAGAGCCGACACTCAAAGCGTTTCAGGTTGCTGCGGCAAAAGCGGATCTTGATCCTAAAAAAGATTTCTATGCAGCTATTGCTGATCCTGCCGGAAAAGGGGCATACCCTATCGTAGCGGCGACATTCATTCTTCTTCCGAAAGAGAAAAAAGAGACGAACAAAGAGGTTGTGAAGTTTTTTGACTGGTGTTATGTCAATGGAAAAGATATAGCGACCAAACTCGGTTACGTGCCGCTTCCAGATCCACTTGTCGGTAAAGTGCGCACTTACTGGAAAGAAAAGGGATTGTACTAGTCTCTTACTTTTTAACTTATCTTTTTATCTTTGGGAGCTTTTCCCAAAGATAGGTCACTTTCTTGCTTTTTTCTTTTTTTTCACTTTTGCATGTAATCAAAATGTAATCGATTGTTTCTATAATACCGCCATCAAAATTGTAAAAGGATCGTTTCGATGAAAAAAATTCTACTTTCTTCTCTTGCAGTGTTCGCACTTGCTTCAGCCTCTTTGGCTTCTGAACTCAAGCTTTATACGGATGAAAAGGGACAGGTGTTTACCAAGCCCGCAAAAGGGAGAGTGGAGTTAAAAACAGCGACGCCGTGGTACTCACATGCAGATAAATTGAAATTCAGTGTTCAGACATTTTTGGGATACAAGTACAATGATTACAAAGATGGTTTGACAAGCGATGGCACAACACCATATAAGACAGATACATCTGCTTTTGAAATTCGAAGAGCCTATTTTCAGGTTAAAGCATATATGATGGAGGATCCAAAGTCTTACTACAGAGTAACATTCGACGTCCATCAAGATACAAAAAAAGATGGCAGTGGCACAGATGGCGATATGGTTCTTCGAGCAAAATATGCATATGTTTACTTTAACGATGTTTTACCTGCTACAGGAGTAGAGATAGGTCTTGCACACAGACCGTGGCATGATTACGAGGAGCATAATGCATGGTACTTTAGAAATATTTCTAAAGTTCTTGTAGAACAGGGAAATGGTGCGAACCTCTCCAACTCGGCTGACTTTGGATTTATGTTCAAAACGAAAACAAAGTATTTCGATGCAGATTACGGTTTGTATAACGGTGAGGGCTACCATTCTACACAAGTACAAAAGGGTATGAGTTTTGAATGGAGAATGACAGGACATCTTCTAGGTGTTAACGGTAAAGATAAAGAAAAAGAGGTACGCTACTGGGATGTCTCATTTTTCGGACAATACAATAAAGATCATAAAGAAATAATTGATCCGACTACGAATACAGTAGTCACAACAGATGATCTTGTTTTTGGAGGGTTGCATACAGTTTACAATCAGCCTGATTTTTTAGTTGCGGCTCAATATGTCTATTCTCTAGATACTCGCGATAAAACGATTCTTGGATCGAAAATTTCTGCACAAGCCGGTAGAGGTTATAGTGTCAATGCAGAATATAGAATGGGAAATAAAGAAAATTATCGATTGTTGGCGAGATATGACAGCTGGACGCCAAAAGTAGAAGAAAAAGAGCAAAGAACATATATTGCCGGTTTTGCATGGGATCAAAATAGGAATGTAGAATGGGTTGTCAATGTGGATGTTACCGATAATGAAAAAGGATCGAGTAGAGAAAACTACAATGGCATAGCTTATATGCTCACTGCAGAAGTAAAGTTCTAAGAAAGGGAGCTTCGCTCTCTTTGTGATTTTTATAGTATAATTGCAAATATTTTTATAAAGGCTGCCTACCGTGTTGGAGAAACTCTTTCAAAAAATATCACTTAGTAGTGCCGCATTTGTTTTGGTGCTTCTTGTAGGTATTTTTACAACGCTTTTTCTTGCCGCAAAACCCGCTATAGAGGAATTTGGTCTGCATTTTCTTGTTGATCCGAGATGGAATGTGGAAGTTCCCGTAGAAGATGCAACATCTTCACATGCAGAAGCAAACGACATGCAAAATCAAAATGCGATTTCGCAAGAATCAAGCGATGAGGTAGCCGATGATGACGCATTACTCGGCAATGACGATGATGATGAGGACCTTTTGGGCGATGATGAAGATGAGGGGGGAGAGAGCGCAACGAAGACGGTCTACGGCGGTCTTGTACCCATTGTCGGAACGATTCTCTCGACACTCATCGCTATGGCGTTCGCTGTGCCCATTGCAATGGGTATCTCGGTTTTTTTAGCAGAAATCGCACCCAAAAACATCGCAACACCGGTCGGCATCGCTATTGAGCTGCTTGCCGCAATTCCCAGTATCATCTTCGGTATGTGGGGACTGTTTTACTTCGCACCCATCATATCCGATATTTTTGGCGGTTACCAGGTGTCGCTTTTGACAGCAGGTCTTGTGCTAGGAGTTATGATTCTTCCCTTTATGGCGGCAATCACGCGTGACAGTATGAACACAACTCCCGACATTTTAAAAGAGTCCGCTTACGCGCTTGGTGCTACGAAATTTGAAGTTATTAAAGATGTCATCTTTCCCTATTCGAAAGTAGGGATTATCGGCTCAATCATTTTGGCACTTGGGCGAGCACTTGGAGAGACTATGGCTGTTGCGTTTCTCATTGGAGCGGTCTATCAGCTTCCGGAGA
>JALWLR010000141.1 GCA_027084065.1 Helicobacteraceae bacterium
GTGGGGTACTCTTTTTTATGGCGCAAGAAGAGGAAGAGATAGTCATTATCGAAGACAGCGATGCCGCAACCGATGCAGATCACAAAGGTAAAGCGAATGTCGAAGAGGAGATAGAAGCAGACAAGCAGCAAAAAAAGAGATTACTGATATTTGGTGCTTTAGCTCTGTTTTTGGTGCTGCTTATTATCTTCGTTGCACTTCTTGTCATCGAAAAAATCAAAAAAAAGCACAACCCAAAATCTCTATCTACCGCTACTATTGAGCAGCGTCTTCAAGAGCGAGGCAAAAAAAAGATAGAACCAAGCAAACTCGAACACCTCATAGCCAAAGCAAATTATCTCTACACCAATGGTCAAAAAGAGCAGGCTTTGAAACTTTATGAATATATCGCTCAATTCAGCGAAGCCGTTTCACTTTACAATCTCGGTGTCGCCAAACTCAAAAGCAAACAGTACAAAGAGGCTCTCAAAAACTTCAACAGTGCCATAGAAAACGGCGAGAAACGATGTGTTAGTGCAATCAATGCTGCCGTTTGCGCTTTGTACCTGCATGATCGAAAAAGCTTTCAATATTACATCAATCTCGCAGAAGCCTACCTTCCAAAAGAGGCAAAATCGCCGCTGTACCCCTACTACTACACTCTTGTGAAATTCTACAAACAACACTACTATGAAGCCCTTGCCGCCGTTGATAAAATCGAACATCCTGAATACATTGAACAAAAAAACGAGCTCAAAGCCAAACTCAATGCTCTTTTTAACAGCGATTACAATGCGCTTGAAGCTCTTGAGTCTTTACATGCAGAACAAAACACACTCCAAAAAGGGCAACTCTACGCACGGGTTGGAGATTTAAATCTGGCACTCAACCACTTTCAAAATGCAACACTCAGAGCCCTCCATCCACAACGCGCCGCTCTTGGACTCATTTATACACAACTCAAACTCGGCAATATCAAAGATGCTGCCCACAATCTCCAAAGTGCCAACGACACATTTGGCGACAAACTGCTTGAACCCTATCCCGTCAAAGTTTTTCTGCGCCGTTCCCTTTTTGATCCACTTGCCGCGCAAAAGCTCTATAGAGAAGAGATTATAAAAGACCCTTTCATCCGATTTAGTGAAATATTCTATTTCTCTCCTTATAAAATCTTCAATGCAAACCAAACCATCAATTACATTCGTAAAGGTAACGCAACCGCCTATATCGACAGTATTGAGAGCGCTGAAACTTTTTTGAAAAAAGGGCTTAAAACGTCAAAAGTCAACAAAGGCATCGCCCAAGCTATCAAACTCGCACTGGGATTTCATATACGAAAAGCGAATCTGCTGCTGCAAAAGCTGGTAGACATTCAACCAAAACATGCAATTTTGCATTATAACCTTGCCTTGACATATGCACAACTCGGTGACATGCATAACGCCTACAAGCACTTCATATGGTCCTATCATCTCGATGCAAAGAATTATTTACCGGGGATATATGCCTACATGGCATCTATTTTGATACACAACGAAGACAAAAAACTACTTAATATTTTAAAAGAGACGCTCGCCAATGAAGATGATACCGAACAAACCGATTTTTACCGCCATCTTTTGCATGTAGCACAGGGGCATTTTCTAGCAACCGTGGACTGGTTGGACAATAACTACAAAACACGTCCCGTGTACCTCATTCTCTCCCATATCATCGCCATGCAACTCTCCAAAAAAGAGCAAGCAATTCAAAGTGCAAAAGATCTCATCTCTCTCACACCGCAAGAGATAGTTCCTCATGCACTTTATGTTCATGCAGCATTCAAAGATGAACCAGCGCCTGAGTATGCCAAAAAGACAGCACAATACCTAAAAAAACAGAAGTTTAACTACAAAGATCTTTTTTACGGTCCTGAAATAACACGATACCACTTTACAATGCTGCATCTGCTTACCGGTCGTACAAGCAAACTTGTCACACTTTTACGCAAACATCTCAACCTAACAGGAAGCAGTGAAATAGTACAAAGCGAACAGGCTCTTGCTTTGGCACTGCTATATAACAAAAACTTCGAAGAATCCTATACTCTTTACAATCAACTCATAGACAAACAGCACATTCGTGACGCAAAAACACTCTTTTTAGCATCCATCGCAGCCATTGCAGCCAATCATCATGCAAACGCCATCGCTCTTTTGGAGCTTTCAAAACTCAAAGATAGAAAGTTTCGTGAAAGCCGTTATGCATTGGGACTTCTCTACTTCGAAGTAAACAATGCCAGAGGAGCGGAGATAGAGTTCGCTCATATACAAAGCAATGATTTTCATTCGAAATACTTCAATTTCGATATTGATTTAGAAAAGCTCACTTTCTACAAGCTTCACCCAGATGCAAAACCTTAAAATCACTAATGTAAAGATTTTTTCCGAAGAAGTGTATTGAGCGCGCGTAGTGGCCCGTAAAGAATATAAAAAGAGAAAAGCAACACTATACCCTCAATCGGATAGATAAATACCAAAAGGAGCACAAGTGTAAGAGAAATAAAAATCTTACGCATATCTTTTTTATCAAAATCAATCTTTTTAAAGCTTGGATAGCGGATATTGCTAACCATCAATAACGCAACGATTATCGTCGCTACAAGCAAAGCTATACCGCTACTAAATGCTTCATACTTATGAAAAAGCAAAACAAGCAAAGAGAGAAAAACTGCTGCTGTAGGGATGGGAACTCCTATAAATACCGAAGGCTCCGCGGAAGCGCTCATAATGTTAAAACGAGCTAAACGGATCGCACCGAAAATCACATACAAAGCAGTAACAACAACACCAAATCTACCGTATGGCTCGGCTGCAAATACATAAATAAGCACTGCAGGAGCTACCCCAAAAGAAACGATGTCTGCAAGTGAATCGAATTCGACTCCAAACTTCGAACAGCTGTTTGTCAAGCGAGCTACACGACCATCAAGCCCATCAAAAACCAAAGCAAGAACGATTAACCATGCCGCCTGAACGAAGTCATGATGAATCGAAGAGATAATACTAAAAACACCGGAAAAAATAGAAGCGGAAGTAAGCAGATTCGGCAATATAAAGACGATTGTCTGCTTGGGATTTTGTTTCATGTTAGCTACTGAAATAACCCAGTATATTTTGTCTTGCATGTAGCTTTGAACCTACATGCACATTCAAACGAAACGATTTGGGCAAATAGATATATGTTCTAGCATTGAGTGCAAAACCGTAGTACGCCCCCACTTCATACATCTTTTTAAAAGAGTCTACATGCAAATCGAAAATGGATCTCTTAAGCGTATGCTCGCACTTGACTTCCAAATCATTTACAAAGAATGTAACCTCCAAACGCTCATTGAGTATTTCAAACAAAGAAGCGTTCTCTTTCAAACGGCTTCCTCTTCGAAGTGAAAAAACGCATGAATCGGCACGCACCGGAGCATAAAGCGCACCTTTGTCAAAGTAGGAGCCCTCTATACAGAGACGGTATCCATACTTTTGTGACTCAATCTCTTCGATTGCAATTACTTTTCCATCGACTGGAGAAGCTACAGCAGAGTTTTCAAGGTTTGGAACAAACTTTTTTGGTTGATAGTACCAATACAGCGTCGCTATTGCAAATGCTACACAAAGTGCTGCAAAAAGTTCCAGATCAAATAATGAAAACACGCCTCCTAACACTAACGCGTAAAAAGCTTTTCTTAGCCCTCCGGGTGCGAAAAGGTCAGCTGTTTTTAGAATCGTTGTTTCCATCTTCGTCTCTTTTGTTGGCATCCTTGTTTTTAGAGCTCATTGCCGCATCCTCTTCAAGTTCTTTGGTAATTTCATCTCCCTCTTCTTGAATGCGGCTTGGCATACCCTGCTCCTCCTCGTACGCTCTGATTATATCTCGTACCTCTTGCCCAGTAATATTCTCTTTTTCATACAGAAGCTTGACCATGTTTTCAATAGCACCTCTATACTCTTCGAGTCGTGCCTTTACCTGACGATAGTGTTCGTCAAGCGCATTTTTTATATAGTTATCCATAGCTTCGGCGGTTTTTTCACTGTACTCTCTAGCAGGTGCGCCCCCTGCAGGTCCTAAGAAAGATTGACGCTGCTTTTCAAGTACCATAAGTCCTGCAACATCGGTCATCCCGTAAACCTCTACCATCGATTTGACTATGTCGGTCGCTCGTTCAAGATCGTTCCCGGCACCTGTACTGATTTCGCCTATGAAGACCTCTTCTGCCGCTCGACCTCCAAGAAGTGTATCGACTTCTGCCCACAGCTCATGACGCTGCATCATAAACTTGTCCTCTTCGGGTTTGTTAAGCGTATAACCCAAAGCTGCAAGCCCACGCGGTACAATAGAAACTTTGGAAACCTTCTTTGCACCTTTTGTCGTCTCGGCTATGAGTGCATGACCGCTTTCGTGATACGCAACGATTTTTTTCTCTTTTGGGTTGATGCGACGGGATTTTTTAGCAAGTCCCGCAAGTGCACGTTCAACTGCTTCATAAAGATCCTTTTGATGGACCTCTTTTTGGTTTTTACGACCGGCAAGCAGTGCCGCTTCATTGACGATATTTGCCAAATCCGCTCCGGCAAGACCTGCCGTTAGACGCGCAATCTCCTCCAAATCGACATCTTTGGCTATTTTGACGTTGCGCACATGCACTTTCAAAATTTTGACACGCCCCTCAAAGTCCGGCTTGTCGACAAGAACCTGTCTGTCAAAACGTCCAGGACGCAAGAGTGCGGGGTCTAGGATTTCAGGTCTATTGGTTGCAGCAAGAACGATGACAGGCGTATCACTGCCAAATCCATCCATTTCGGCAAGCAACTGGTTGAGTGTCTGCTCACGCTCATCGTTACCACCCATCATACCACTTGCTGCACGGCTTTTTCCTATAGCATCTATCTCATCTATAAAGATAATACTTGGAGCATCTTTTTTTGCCTGTTCAAAAAGGTCACGCACCCGCGCAGCCCCCACACCCACGAACATCTCTATAAAGCTAGATCCGGAAACGGAAAAAAACGGTACATCCGCCTCTCCCGCAACCGCTTTTGCAAGAAGTGTTTTACCGGTTCCCGGACTACCCACCAAAAGTACACCTTTAGGAATTTTCGCTCCAAGCTCTACATAACGTCCCGGGTATTTCAAAAAGTCGACAATCTCTTGAACCTCCTCTTTTGCCTCTTCGACACCTGCGACATCATCAAATTTGACATTGGGTCTCTCGGAATTTATAAGCTTTTTGGAGTTTCCTATTCCAAGTAAGCCGCCACCCATACTTTTTTGCATGCGGCTTGCAAAAAGCATCCAAATACCCATAATTATCAAAAACGGCAGCATCCAGCCAAACATCTCGGTAAACCAGTTCGTCTCACTAAAGCCGGTATATTCAATGTTGTTTTTATCAAGCTCTTTTATAAGATCGGTATCTCCGCGTACCACGCGCGTTGTATAAATAATGCGTCCATCACTGGAAACCGCACGAATAAACTGCTGACCGATTTCGACCTTTTTGACTGCTCTTTCTTGCACAAGTTTTTTCAGCTCCGAATAACTGATCTCCTTAATGCGCACATTCGGTCCGGCACTCTCTTTTATAGAGCCGGTATCGCCTACCATCATTTTAAAAATCAAAATGACAATTACCGAAAATATAGCAAACGTCAGCAGCGGATTGTTGTTGAAAAAATTGTTGTTTTGATTTTGATTGTTTTGATTGTTGGGCGTGTTATTATTTTGATTTGCCATCTTCTATGCGTTCCTTTTTCTTTAAAACTAAACTGATCCATTCATTTTCTGCGATGCGTTCTACCACCTCGCACTCTTCATAGCTTTGCAGCACCTTTGTTTCATACTTGTCCATAATACCGGAAAGAATTAAAAGCGATTCTTCATTTTTCAATGCAGCCGTCAAATCTTTTTGTAAAAAGATCAAAACATCTGCAACGATGTTAGCTATGATGACGTCATATTTTTTGTCGCTTTTGGTAATGGAGCCTTCCCAAACCCGTTTTAGTTCGACATTGTTCAAACGTGCGTTTGTGATTGTATTTTCCACACTAAGAGGGTCGGTATCACATGCGTCTGTTTTTGCACCTAACTTCGCAGCGGCTATAGCCAAAATACCGCTGCCACATCCCACGTCACAGGCATCCATCCCCTCTTTTACATGTCTGGAGATCGCTCTTAAGCATGTGGCTGTAGTTGGATGATGTCCCGTTCCAAAAGCTAAGGCAGGATCTAAAGCGATATTTACATACCCCTCTTTTGGCTTCTCCCATGTAGGATGAATATAGAATTTTTCAATCAAAACAGGCTGAATACTCTTTTGATACTCCTCTATCCAATCACTGTTTTTTCGTTTGGTAATCTCTGTTTCCACATCGATACTTGAACCGGTAGCTTTTGAGAGTGCCTCTGCAAACTGTTCAATGCCCCAGACAATCGTTTCGGGATTCTCCTCGGTACGAATGATGAAACTTCCATCCTCCTCTTCATATCCGATAGGAAGAATATCGTTGAGAAAATCCTCAAAAAGTTCGAAATGATTGCTAGGAGTAACAATCAGTTCATAATAGTATTCATCCATTTAGTCGGCTGTTCCCATAACCGCTTGAAGTTTTTCTTTAAGAACCTGCGGTGTGAAAGGTTTGACGATATAGTTGTTTACACCCGCTTTGAGTGCAGTAATGACTTCGGCTTTTCCACCCTCTGTCGTAACCATAATAATAGGCAGATCTTCAAAACGCTCATCGGCACGAACTTTCTTTACAAGCTCCAACCCGTTCATCTCCGGCATATTCCAGTCTGTAATGAGCATTTCAATATCGGGATTTTCATTAAGTACATTCCATCCCTCTAGTCCGTCGGCAGCTTCTAGTACATCTTTGTATCCGAGTCTTGCAAGCGTATTTTTAATGATGCGGCGCATCGTGGAACTATCATCTACGACAAGTATTTTCACATCGATTCCTTTTATATGATTGTATTTTTATTCTATTTTGCTAATGGTATCAAATTTTTGGTTGATTTTCGATTAATACAAACGAATTAACTCACTAATTTAAACAACCGCTCCAAATCGAGTCTTCCTTCATAATAAGCTTTGCCTATTATAACACCTTCGACTTTTCCCGTCTCTTTTAGTGCGAGAACATCCTCCTCATCTTTGACACCGCCACTTGCTATTGTGCTCACACCGCTTGCTTCAGCTATGGAGAGTGTAAAATCTATATTCACACCGCTGAGTGTACCGTCTCGTCCTACATCAGTACATATTATCGCTTCAACACCCGCATCGGCAAACTCTTTAGCAAGATCGGTCGCTTTCATAGAACTGACCTCTCCCCACCCTTCAACGGCGACATAACCGTCAACGGCATCTATGCCTACGGCTATGGGGTACTTTTTCGCCATTGCTTTGACAAAATCCGGGTCTTTAACCGCAATAGAGCCAAGAATGATCCGATCTATACCAAGCTCTAGCATTTTTACAATCGTGGCTTCATCTCTAATACCTCCGCCAAGCTCAAGTTTTACCGAAGAGTTTTGACGAATCTTTACAATCTGCTCCAAGTTTTTGGGCTCTCCGGCAAATGCTCCGTTCAAATCGACTAGATGCACCCACTCTGCACCCATATCCTCAAATTTTTTTACAAGTTCATAAGGTTCGTTGGAGTAGATTTTTGCACTCTCCATCAAGCCTTTCGTTAGGCGTACCGCCTGCCCGTCTTTTAAGTCTATAGCGGGATATAGTGTCATGGCATTTCCTCTTTTTTTATAGTTTCGTAAAGTTTTCTATTATCTGTAAGCCGTTTTTATGGCTCTTTTCTGGATGTGGCTGAATACCTAAAATATTCTCTTTTGCTAAAGCGCTTGTAAAGGAGTATCCATAAAAAGTTTCTCCTATCTCCTCCTTGTCATTCTCTAAAACGGCATGAAATGAGTGAACAAAGTACAAATAGTGCGACTCGTCTAGATGCTCAAACAGCGGATGCTCTTTTGTAAACATTCGATTCCATCCCATATGAGGTATCTTCAAAGGCTCTTCGAAACGATTGCTATCAAACGCGGCGACTCTGCCTTTGACCAGTCCCAGCCCTACGTGACTGCCAAACTCTTCACTGGACTCCAAAAGCAACTGCATTCCAAGACATATGCCCATCATATAGCGTCCACTTTTGGCATACTCCATAAGTGCTTCATCCATTCCCCGCTCTTTAAGATGCTCCATCGCATCTCCATAAGCACCGACACCCGGCAAAATAAGCTTTTCATATAAAAAAAAGCGTTCGGGATCTTTGACAATCTCTGCCTTTGCACCTACTTTGGCAAACGCATTGAGTACACTTGCAAGGTTACCCATGTTATAATCGACTATTCCTATCATTGTTCATCCACCCTGAGTTTTGTAAATTTGATATAAACAGCCAACGTAAAGAGTAGTAACGCAACACCTACCATGATATATAACGAGTAGATCAGTTTGTTCGGATCGGTTATAGCAAACTTAAAGACAAGCATCAAAGCCTCGATGGAAAGCGCTATGATGATAGAACCCAAAAATCGCACCATCGTTTTATGCGGTCCTGAAACATTGTGCTCTTTATGACGACCGAGAATCTCCTCTTCGACAATTGTTTTGACCAAGTCGAAAATAGCCAAAGAGAGTGTTAGAAGAATTGTCGCTTCAAACATATCTTTTATTTGGAAATGTCCCGGAGAGATCTCAGAGACAAAATTCTGTACCGCTTTGATAAAAAGTAAAAAAGCGACTGCAAAAAGTGCTGTGGAAAAAGCGGCATAGGTGTATTTGAAAAAGACACTAGAAGCTCTATCAAGCGGTGATGGATGAGCAACTTTGATGACCTCTTCAAACGGCATGTCCAGACATGCAACATACTTGAGTTCCTCTTTTTCATTGTAAATAGGCATGGAAACCGTAATCGTCAAACCGCCTGTAATCAGTGACGGATAAGGGTCGGTAAGTGTACAGCGTCCTTCTTTGACGGCTCTGTAGTAGTATGCTCTATCGGCACGGATTTTGCCTATATCCTCATCTATTTGCTTATTTGCCGTATAAGTCGGAGAGATCTGCACCCCTTTGTGATCGAGCAGATAAACTCCTTCACAGTTTTCAAGTTCCGACTTTATACGGAGTAGTTTTGGAATGATCATCTCCGGAGAGACGGAGGGGAGACGATCGGGAATGTTTTTGTGAAAAAGATAACAAAAATAGGCACGTGCTTTCGTGCGGCTCTCTGCAAACGCCTGAATATCCGAAGGTACCATTGCGCAACCTTGTTTTTTCCGCAATTATACCAAAATTACGCTCAATTCGCTTTCACTCTTCCAGCCATGCGTCACTGCGCTGTACTCGATCATCATCGAAAATTTTAAGCTTGAAAGCATTCAAGGCTTTTCCTTTTTCTATATCCACAATCAAACACTGCAATATTTTTTTACACTTTTTTGGAATGTCGTAGTGTGCTTTAAGTCCTGTCATAAACTGCTTAAGCGGTGCTTTTGGCTCCATTCCTATGATATTGTCACGACAACCACTCAGCCCTATATCCGTAATATACGCCGTTCCTTGCGCTATTTGCAAATCATCTGTCGAGACATGCGTGTGTGTCCCGACTATAACTGAGACCTTTCCTTGCAAAAGCATCATCATTCCCCGTTTTTCGGCAGTCGCTTCTGCATGAAAATCTATAAAAATATTCTCCACTCCTTTTGCATGTAAGCTCTCTACACTCGCTTTGGCACACCGAAACGGGTTTTCGCACATCGGCATACCGTAATGTCCCATAATGTTAAGAACCGCAAGCTGCTCACCTTTTATCTCATAAAGTTTGCAGCCTGTACCCTCTACCTCTTTTGGATAGTTATGCGGGCGGAGAATTTCATGTGTTTGAAACAAAGGAAGCAGCTCCTTTTTGTCCCAACTGTGGTTGCCGCCCGTCATACAGTTGATCCCGGCGGCAAAAAGTTCATCGGCATTTTTGGGTGTCAGACCAAATCCGTGTGAAGCGTTTTCATAGTTGGCGATGACAAAATCGACACTATATTCTTCCTTAAGTGAAAGCAGATGCTTTTTTATCATCTCCCTGCCCGGACGACCGACAATGTCACCAATAAAAAGTATGCGCATATTCATTCTCTTTTTTTGTCGAATTATATCGTAAGCTTACAAAGCCTCTTTTATCTTTGATAGAAGTTCTTTTTTTATCTTTACATAGGTATCTTCAAAGGCATCGTAAGTTTTACCGTCTGGATCTTCAAAGCCAACATGAATTTTTTTGACGGCTTTTGGAAACACAGGGCAGGTCTCTTTCGCATGGTCACACACCGTCACAACCAAATCGAAATCTTCATCTATTACGCTATCTAAATGCTTAGAGTGATAGTTGTCATCCCAAATGCCGTTTCTCTGCAGTATCTTTTTCGCATTTTGATTAATACGCCCGCTTGGAGCAACCCCGCAGCTTTTCGCTTCCACTCCATCTAAAAAAGCATTCACTAACGCTTCGCCTATAATACTTCTACAACTATTCCCCGTACACATTATCAAAACTTTTTTCATACTCATCTCCATATATAAAGTGAAAGCAACACAACAGTCAAAACAGGTGGTGTGACAAGCAACCCGAACTTCGTATACTCTAAAAAGCCGATTTTCACCCCTTTTTTCTCCAGAACATGCAGCCAAAGAAGGGTTGCAAGAGAGCCAAAAGGGGTCATTTTCGGTCCGAGATTCGCACCTATAATATTTGCGTAAGCAAGCAAAGGATTGGCAATATTTTCAATGGATATGTCCATAATCATAATTGTCGGCATATTGTTCATAACGGCACTTAAAATAGCGCTGACAAACCCCGTCCCCACAACGGCTACAAGTTCTCCTTGTTCATTAAGCAAATGCAAAAATTTTGAAAGTTCATCAGTCAGTCCTGCATTTTTCAAACCATATACAACTATATAAAGCCCTATACTAAACCATACAATTTGCCAAGGAGCGGTGCGAATCGTCAGCCACACTTTCGCACTTTTAAACCAAGCTGCCATCAAAAGATAAAAAATCCCTCCACCGAGTGCGAAAAAACTGACGGGAATGTGATAGATGTCACCGATAATGTAGCCTGCAAGCAACAAAACTAAAAAAGGCCAACTCAAATAAAAAAGCGTTTTATTTTTTAAAACTTCATCCTCGTTTTTCAGCAGTGTGACATCGACATATTTTGGAATATCTTTGCGTAAAAGCAACCATAAAATGCCGATGGATACGACAACACTCACTACATAAGGAACAATCATAACCAAAAAGTACTCCACAAACCCGATATGAAAGTAATCGGCTGTTACAATGTTGGTCAAGTTTGAAAATACAAATGGCAATGAGGCACTGTCACTTATAAATCCCCCTGCAAGTAAAAAAGCGAGAATCGTTTTGGCATTGAGTTTTAAAATGCGCATCTTTGCAAGTAAAATAGGGGTAAGAATGAGAGCTGCTCCATCATTGGCAAAGAGAGCGGAAACTAAAGCACCAAGCAACAGCGAGTAGACAAACATCAAGTTTCCGTTACCACGGCTTAATTTCGCCATCTTTATGGCACACCATTCAAAAAAGCCTATTTCATCAAGTACCATCGAAAGCAAAATAATACCGACAAAAGCGAGTGTTGCATCCCATACAATGGAGGTTACAACCCATACATCACTCCAGCTCACTATGCCAAGTAAAAGTGCAACTCCCGCTCCAAGCATAGCCGTTGTACCGATTTGCAGACCCTTTGGCTGAAGAATGATAAGAATCAAAGTAATGAAAAAGAGTGAGCTAGCCAGTAGCACAACAGCTCTCCTCTTTTTTCTTTTTCGGTAGTAAAAAATAGAGCATCATTCCAAGCATAACCACTGCCGCAGCCATATGTACTATGCCAAAATGTTCTGCATGTACAACACTCTCTTTGGTTACGACATTGCCAAAATAGAGATCGAACAGATAACCAAACAGCAAAGACATAATACCAATAACACTCAAGTAGATCCCAAGCGCTCTTTTCCCAAGCGTAGTAGCTACAACGCCCATCGTCACACTGTTTGTCGCCGGTCCGGCACTTAGCAGTACAAATGCAGCACCGGGGCTGAGTCCGGCTGCAATGAGCCCCGCAGCAATCGGCAAAGAGGCCGTCGCACAGATATACATCGGCATCGAGACGAGTAAAACAAGAAGATAAACCACGAGTGTCGAACCACCGAGATATGCCATAAGATCATCTGGCAAAAAAGTAGTAATGAGCGCTCCAATAACCAATCCCCAAAAAAGCGGTTTGGCAAAATCGGCAAAAATATCGAAAACGGCATACTCTAACACTTTTCTAAAAGAAAAACGTTGCACTTTCGTTTCACTTTCGCACTCACTCCCACAACAACAACTTGTGCACTCCTCTTCATTTAACGTAGCTTCTTTTGGATCGTCTCCAAAAAAGTTTTGTAAAATACCGGCACTAATTGCTATAATAAAGGATGTTGCAATTCTATAAAGTGTAAATACCCACCCAAAAAAGCCATATGTCGCCAGTATACTGTCCACTCCCGTTATGGGTGTAGAAATCAAAAAACTAAGCACACTGCCGCTACTGGCTCCCTCTTTTTTAAGTGTCGTCGCAAAGGGAATGACACTACATGAACAAAGCGGCAAAGGAATGCCAAAAAGTGAAGCTTTCACAACACTGCCGATGCTCTCTTTTCCAAGATGCCTGCTGACAAACCCTGTAGGAATTACCTGTTTGAGAGTTCCAGCAACCAACACTCCAAAAAGAATATACATTGCCATATCGTTTGCAAGTGTCCAAAAGTTTTCTAAAAATTTCCCTAAAGTCTCCATTATGAAACCTTGCAATTATGCACAAGCGGAGGTAAATCAATATCTAATTTACGAATTTGTTTCAGCATGCTCTCCCGTGACTCATCCAAATTTGCCAATGAAAAATATGCCCACCTCCCCTCTCGCTCGACAGACAAAAAACCGGCATCTTTCAAAATTTTCAAATGTCTCGATACCCGTGACTGAATCATCTCAAACGAATTTTCGATGTCGCATACACATACACGCCCATGGCGCTCAATGAAAGCAAGCATTTTCACTCTCGTTGCATCATTGAGTGCCGAGACAATTTGCAAAAACTCTTCCATACCTAAGCTTTAATTTACCACTTTCGAACGAGAAAGTGCCTCTTGTATCTCCTTCTCACTCACATCGCCTTTGAGTTCGAGATTGACATTGCCGTCTTCGCCGGTAACAACCATATCTTTTACCTTCGCTTTCGTTTCATCACTCATGCACTCACATTTACCTGTAGCGCAGTTTTGTACCATCGTGAAAACCGTATCTTTTGCTATAGCTCCGCTAAAGTTGATCTTTACACCGTTTTCTTTTTGTTCTACCTCTTTTTTTATCACTCTATGTCCTTTTATTGTTTTGCATGTAAAATAGTAGCTTCTTTTTCTAAACACATCAAGATATATTGATATATTGATATAAATTTCAATTTTATTTCAGATTTGACAATGCCAAAAGTAAAACAGATAAGTTAGGGGAAGCTAATAAAAAAAGCCCTTTTGCCACAAAAGCAAAGGGCTTTGGAGTAAACGACTAGATAGTGTTTAGATTAAAGTGGAGTGACGTTTTGCGCCTGTGGACCTTTGTGTCCTTCACCGATTTCAAACGTAACTCTTTGTCCCTCTTCCAAGCTTACGCGTCCTGGATGAGTTTTGTTAACCTGGCGAAAATGAACGAATACATCGTCTCCGCCGTTTTCTTGTTGGATAAATCCGTAGCCTTTTTCATCATTGAACCATTTGATAGTTCCGTTTAGCAATTCTGCCATGTGTACCTCTATTTGGGTGGATATACGATACTACCGCATTTAAGGAAGTAAAGGTGTAAAAAGTGGAAGGAAAACTCAAGAAGTTTTGTCTAACATTTTTTCAACGAGCACATTGTAGCCGTTTTTTTATAGAAAAGCAAATATTTAAGAGAATTTAAGGAAATTTGTAAAAAAATGGGATTTTATAAAGAGACTCCCGCGAGGGAAGCCGTATAAATCAATTATACGTTATCGCGAATACCGAGTGACTCGATAAGCTTCGCATATGCCTCTTTATCTTTTCTTTTGAAGTATCTCATAAGTCTTCTTCTTTGACCGACAAGTTTCAAAAGTCCAAGACGTGATGCATGATCTTTTTTGAACGTTTTAAGATGCTCTGTAAGTTGAGCGATTCTTGCGCTAAGTAGAGCAATTTGAACTTCACTTGAACCAGTGTCGTTTTCATTGCGACCATATTTAGAGATAATCTCTTGTTTAGTTGCCGAATCCAAAGCCATAATAGCCTCCTGATGGGTCTGATAATTTTCTTTTACAGCAGTCGCCAAAAAGTTTAGACGCGGAATTCTACCAAAATAATTCTTTAATTTTATTTAGCTATAATTTTGATTCAATCTAAATAACTAACTATACCCAAAGAGACACCGATGCTAATTACAAAAGCCAGTGAGTACGCTATTTTATCCCTGATCGTTCTCTCAAAAACAGATACACCCAAAGATAGTGATTCCCTTTCTAGAGAGCTTTTCATCTCCAAAAGCTTTCTTGCAAAAATATTGCAATCTTTGGCAAAACAAAAGATTCTTAAATCCTACAAAGGTGCCAACGGCGGATTTATGCTCAACAAACCGCCACAGGAGATCGACATTCTCTCCATCATAACCGCTGTAGAGGGAAAAACCCCGTCGGTATTTGAATGCAGTGCAAGTGAAAAAGACTGCCCCTCAGACAAAGCCTCCATCTGCTCTTTATGGCCAATGCTCAACAGACTTCAAAAAAACATAGACATTTTTTTAGCGGATCTGACTCTGCACGATATATTAAAAGAGCAGTAAAGGAAGCATTTGGCGGCAAACAGACAAATGAAACGACAAATCGGCAATATCCTCTCTTTGTTCTTAGGAAACAAAGATATTACCGTCGTTTTATTCGTGATGGCGATTTTAGCAATTATTATCGTTCCGTTGCCGTCGGAGATTTTAGACATTATGCTTACAATCTCCATTGCTATTTCTGTACTTATTTTACTTATATCGCTCTATATTCCAAAGCCGACCGATTTGACAACGTTTCCTACCATCATTCTCATCGTAACGCTTTTTCGACTCTCTTTGAACATTGCGACTACAAGGATGATTCTCAGTAAGGGGAACCAAGGACCAGAAGCCGTCAGCAGCATTATCGACAGTTTCGGACAATTTGTCGTTGGAGGAAACTACGTCATTGGAATCATCGTCTTTGCCATTCTTGTCCTCATCAACTTTATGGTCATTACCAAAGGAAGCACACGGGTTGCGGAAGTCGCTGCACGATTTGTGCTTGATTCAATGCCCGGAAAGCAGATGGCAGTCGATGCCGACCTAAACGCAGGGCTTATCGACGATGCCGAAGCGAAAAGAAGACGCGCCGAGATTTTGCAAGAGGCCAACTTCTATGGAGCAATGGATGGATCGAGTAAGTTTGTCAAAGGGGACGCAGTCGCCGGGATTATCATTACCTTCATCAACATCATCGGAGGCTTTCTCATAGGTGTTTTTCAATATGGCATGAGTGTTTCGGAGAGTGCTTCGACCTTTACTATTTTGACAATCGGAGATGGTCTAGTCAGTCAGATTCCGGCACTTATCATCTCTACCGCGACAGGCATCATCATAACCCGCTCAAGTAGTGACGGTGAAAATTTCGCTGAAGGTGCCATCAACCAGCTTGTAAACAGTGCACGAATCACGATCATCGTCGGTGCCATCATGGTGCTTTTTGCTCTCGTACCCGGACTTCCAACACTTTCGATGGGCTTTGTGGGGCTCATTTTCATAGCTATCGGCTACTCTTTGTACAAGTATCAAAAAGGAGAGTTTGGCATTCTTGACGCCGCCTCTCCAAAAGCCAAAGAGCAGCTTGCAGCAAAAACGGGAGAGTCTCAACCCGCCTCTGCGACACAAGAGAGTGCGGCAAAACCGCCGCAAAAAACACAAGAGGAGATTGCCAAAGAGGAGGAGGCCGCTTTGGAGGACATCCTCAAAGTGGAGATGCTCGAACTTACTCTTGGCTATCAGCTCATCAAACTTGCCGATGCCTCTCAAGGTGGAGACCTGCTAGAGCGTATACGCTCCATGCGTCGCAAAATAGCCTCTGAACTCGGTTTTTTAATGCCTCAGGTGCGCATACGCGACAATCTCCACCTCAAACCAAACCAGTACCAAATCATCCTCAAAGGTGTACCCATTGGAGAGGGAGAGATCTACCCAGATAAATTCCTCGCCATGGACAGCGGCATGGCCACGGGAGAGATAGAGGGAATTCCGACAAAAGAGCCGGCTTTTGGGCTCGATGCGATCTGGATAGACCCTGAACTCAAAGAGGAGGCGATCATCAACGGCTACACCGTCGTCGATCCGGCAACAGTCATCTCTACTCATATGAGCGAACTTGTCAAACAGCATGCAGAAGAGCTCCTCACACGCCAAGAGGTTCAATCACTTATAGACAAACTCAAAGAGGATTACCCCGTCATTGTGGATGATGTACTCAAAGTTGCCTCCATAGGTCTTATTCAACGCGTGTTAAAACAGCTGCTTCATGAAAAGATTCCTCTAAAAGATATGCTGACCATTTTAGAAACCATAGCCGACGTCGCCGAATATACCAAAAACGTCGACCTCATCACAGAGCAGGTTCGTGCCCGCCTTGCCAGAGTCATAACGCAAATGTATGCCGGCGAGGATGGTGTCATAAGAC
>JALWLR010000142.1 GCA_027084065.1 Helicobacteraceae bacterium
AAAACTCCGTAGCACTAATTATGATGGTTCTAAGACGTTTTTTGAGTTTTTTATTGACAATGACAACTTTTCCATCCAGTGTCATAAATAAAACAAGATCGTTCATAAAGTAAGGATTGACTATCCGCGCGTCCAGTGCTATAGAGGTTGCTCCTTCGAGTTTGTAAAGCAGCTTTTTTGTTTTCAAAGAGTACAATCCTAGCTTTCCACTGGCAAAAACGACAGCAACTACATCTCCATCCGTACTTGCTGCTGCTACCGTCTTTTCCAAATCAAGCTGCGTAGTTTCTTTGCTTGTGAGGTTGTACAGCTTTAAATGTCCATCGATGTCCGTTGTAAGAACATATCCAGAACTTTTACCGACTACTCGGTAATCTTTCTCTATGGGTACATGCAAAACGGTGTCGTGCCAGAGCACTTCACTGTTTTCAAGCTGAGCCACATCCGCTGTTTTGTCGACAATCTCTTCATCCATCTCTTGCACGTTGTCCCATTCGCCGACAACCTTTTTCGGTTCATACACCTCTTTTGTACTGCATCCGGCAAAGAGAAGTATAAGTGCCGATATGACAAAGAAAATGTTTTTCAACTATTTGATCCCGTAATGAGCAAGAATTGCACTAAGTCCCTGCACAGGAGACTTCTCTTCTATCATTGCAAGTTTTTCTTTCGCTTTTTTCGTGTCGTTTCGCAAAATAGCGCTTACTGCCTCTTCCACAATAGCTAGATCTTTATACATTGGCAATTGGCGCATCTCGTAACTTTGCAGCATCGTTTCGTTTTGTGTTCTTACGGCAGCTTCGTATGTCGCCATATCCCCAATTATCGGCAATTTTGAGCTACTGAGAGTTTCTAATTTCTTCGCATCATTGTCAATCACTGCTTTTGCAAAGCTCCACACTTCATACAGCTTCGGACTTAACTCTTCGAGGCGTTTACTTGCTGCGGTATTAGAAGGATTTTTTAGCAAAATGTTCAACTGCTCATTCGCCTCTTCCAATCTGTTTTGCTCTATCATCGTATAAGTGACATTTCCAAGCGCTACAATCACAAAAAGAGCAAAAAAGCCGATAATCGCTTTTTTATACTTTTGTAAAAAACGCTCTGTAACAACCGCTTTTTCAAAAAACTTCTCCTCAGCGTTTAGCTCCTCTTTGATCATCTCTACATTTTCTTTTAAACTCAAACCCCAATCCTTCACTTCTATATCTGTTTGCAATATTATCGCATAATTTGTTAAAGTTTTATCAAACTATCGGGATTGTTTTGTTACAATCTTGTAAAAATTTACGATACAGAGGTTACTATGCAAATCGACGATACGCTGCTGAGCCGACTAGAAAAACTTTCTATGTTGAAAATTTCCGACGACAAACGGGAAGAGATTATTGAAGAGTTGAGTGAATTTCTCAATTTTGCAGAGAATCTAAAAGAGCTCGATACGACAAATGTAGACGACAAATTTGCCATGGATAACGCCCCAACACCGCTTCGCGAAGACGAACCGTTTTGTGATCCAAGCATAAGTGAAGCTATATTGGCGCATGCTCCAAAAAGTGAAGATCACTTCTTCATCGTTCCCAAAATCATAGAGTAGTCTCGCTATGAGCCTCAAAGTCTATGGGATAAAAAACTGCGACACTGTTAAAAAAGCACTCAAGTTTCTCGATACACATGCAATAAAGTATGAATTTATCGATTTCAAAAGCGTCAAACCAACCTGTGCAGAACTCCAAAAATGGGTATCGGAAGCAGGGATTAAAAAACTTTTTAATACCCGAAGCCGAACCTACCGAGAACTCAACCTCAAAGAGATTGCTCAAACACAGACGGAAAAAATAGAATGGATGTGCAAGGAGCCACTACTTATCAAACGTCCGATTATCGATACCGGTTCAAAAATCATTGTCGGATTTGATGAAGAGATTTATAAAAAGGAGTTGTTATGAATGAAACGACACAAGAAGAACCAAAAACAATAGACATAAAAAAACTACTCAAAAGCGTTCTAGCATGGGACTCTTCCGACTTACACCTCGTAGTCGGCAGCGAACCGCAAATCAGAATTGACAAAGAGCTCAAACCGCTAAATCTGCCCAAGCTCTCCGCCAAAGAGATTGAAAAGATGGCCTACTCGCTGCTTGAAGACAAGCAGAAGAAAAAATTTGAAGAAGAAAACGAACTAGACTTCTCTTTCGAACTTCAAGGAGTAGGACGTTTTAGAGCGAACTACTACCGAACCATTTACGGTATCGGATGTGCCTTTAGAATGATTCCTTTGGAGATTCCAACACTTGAACAACTCAATGCCCCTGCAGTATTTAAAGAGCTTGTCAAGCGTGAAAAGGGGCTCATTCTCGTAACCGGTCCTACAGGAAGTGGTAAATCGACAACTCTCGCTGCAATGCTCAATGAAATCAACGAAAACGAACGAAAGCACATTCTAACCATAGAAGACCCGGTTGAGTTCGTCCATAAAAATAAAAAGTCTCTTTTCTCTCAGCGTGATGTCGGCAGCTCAACCAGCTCTTTTGCCGCTGCGCTGAAGTACGCACTCAGACAAGACCCCGATGTTATTCTCATTGGGGAGATGCGGGACGAAGAGACCATTGGTGCAGCTCTAACCGCAGCAGAAACCGGACACCTTGTTTTTGGTACACTCCATACCAACTCCGCACCCGGTACAATCAACCGTATTATCGATGTTTTCGACTCACAGAAACAGCCGCAGATTCGTGCCCAGCTAGCACAGTCACTAGTGGCTGTCATCTCTCAAACACTCATTCCGCGTGTAGGTGGAGGAAAAGTAGCTACACATGAGATCATGATTACCAATCCGGCTATCTCCAACCTCATCCGTGAAGATAAAGTCCACCAAATCTATTCGCAAATGCAGCTAAATCAAACTGAAACGAAGATGACGACACAAACTCAAGTTCTTTTCGATTTGCTCAAGCAAAACATCATTACCAAAGAGAATGCTCTTAAATACTCCAACCGTCCCGAAGAGCTTATGAAAGTCATAGGAGCGATGTAGGCATGGAGTTTCGAATAGACGCTACATGCAAAAACGCAAGAGCCTGCACCATTCAAACGGCACACTCCACGATCAAAACGCCGGTTTTTATGCCGGTGGGCACAGTAGGCAGTGTCAAAAGTCTCGATGTGCGTGACCTGCTCGATACTCTGCAAGCTGAAATCATTCTTGCCAACACCTACCACATGTACCTCCGACCCGGAGATAAAACGGTTGCCAAAATGGGCAAGCTGCATGGTTTTACCAAGTATCCAAAAAGTTTTTTAACCGATAGCGGCGGCTTTCAGGCTTTCAGCCTCAGCGATATGAGTAAACCAAAAACGGACGGTATAGAGTTTCGAAGCCACATCGATGGCAGTAAACACTTCTTCACTCCCAAAAAGGTACTCGACATTCAGTACAACCTCGGCTCAGACATTATGATGATACTTGATGATCTTGTAGCACTCCCGGCGACAAAAGAGCGTATAGCACTCAGCATCGAACGAACGACGGCATGGGCAAAAGAGTCCATTGAGTATCACAGAGCCAATCAGCAAAAAGGTATAGGTGTAGATCAAAACATATTTGCCATCATTCAAGGAGGAATCGACAAAGAGTTTCGAAAAAAAAGTGCCGAGGAGCTATGTGCACTCGATTATGACGGTTTTGCAATCGGGGGTCTGAGTGTCGGGGAGCTCAATAACGAAATGTATGACACGGTCGAATATACGACACAATTCATGCCAAAAGACAAGCCACGCTACCTTATGGGAGTGGGTACTCCTGAAGACCTCATAGAAAACATAGAGCGCGGAATCGACATGTTCGACTGTGTCATGCCAACGAGAAATGCTCGAAACGGCACACTTTTTACCTCTTTTGGCAAGCTCAACATCAAAGGGGCAAAATACAAAGAGGATGAAAATCCAATCGATTCTGCATGTAACTGTCCTACATGCAAAACATATTCCCGTGCCTATATCAATCATCTTTTCCGAGCACGGGAAATCAGCTACTTTCGTTTAGCGACCATCCACAATCTTTTTTACTACCTCAACCTTATGAAAGAGGCACGCGCGGCCATAGAAGCCAACCGTTTTGAAGAGTTTAAAAAGGAGTTCTACGCCAAACGAAGCTAGGACTTCTCTTTTTGCAACATCTCCACTATCAGTCCTTGCGCTATACTTGCAAGGATGATGTAAAAGGAGAAAAAAAGAGTAAACGCCCAACCAAAATAGCTAATCATCAGCGGAAGCCACGGAATTTTAATAGCACGTGCATACAAAAAAGCAAA
>JALWLR010000143.1 GCA_027084065.1 Helicobacteraceae bacterium
GTATAATGTATATATAATACTTTTTTATAAACTTTTTATACATTTTAAAATAAATTAATGCACTATGAATGTATATTTAAGAACATAAATCGTATAATTTTGGTTATGGAAATTTCGGACCTTTTCAACATACTTCATAACGCTGTCGAAGCTGAACACAATGGACGCAAAATTTCTCTTAAAAGCATGGCGTCCAAAGTTGGAGTTCCCATGCGTACCTATCAGGACTGGAAACTTGGGAAAACCAATCCTAAAGCGGCAATAGCTGTTATGAAAATGCTTGGAGAGCTTGATGATGACGAAATCATCCGTGTTGTACGAAAAATCAACAAACTTGACGGGAAAAAACAATGAGCATTTTGACACATAAAGAGCGGGAAGCTCTTGAAGAGGTCTTTTTATCAATCAACAGTCGCAAAAGAAAATATAAAAGATTTAAGTTTTATCTTCTACTTTTTACTTCTGCTTCTTGGAAAAATTTACGAAAAAAAAGCTCAAAAAGTGCCACCGCAGGGAACTTTCAAGCAAAATTAACCAAATTTTTTCCTCATTTTCAAAAAGACAAGAAAAATTTAAGCGAATAAAGTATAAAGTATCCATAGCTGAATTACCACAGAGCCCATTCTAAACGGTAATTTCACAAATCTCAATACCAATAAAAGGTGTCAATACATGAATAAAGCTCAATTCGTTGAACTGGTACAATCTTGTGGAGAGTACAAAACAAAAGCCGAAGCCGAAAAAGCGATTAAAGCTTTCACATGTGCCGTAACGGAAGCACTCGTGAAAAAAGAGGATGTTTCTCTTGTTGGATTCGGTACGTTTACAACCGTTTTGCAAAAGGGAAAAACAGGCAAAGTACCAGGAACAGACAAAACATACACAACAGCTGACAAAATGGTACCGAAATTTAAAGCCGGAAAAGGCCTAAAAGACAGAGTTGAAGCAGGCAAATAAGCGCCGGCGAAATTATGTTGCCGTATCTGCACGGCAACACCTTTAAGCAATGAATATACCTATACTTTCAAAACTATTTTCCAAAAAAAAAGAGCCACTTGCACAAATAGACTCTTTACTGATCCAACAACTCAAAAAAGTTGCAAACAAAAACAGCTTCGATCTTTTTGAAAATACTCCTGTTTTTTATCATTCAACAAAAATGGACATTCCACTGGCAGTTTTTCTACCTCAAAAAGGTTTAGTTCTTTTTGAGTATAAAGAGTGGCACTTCGAAGAGCTCAAAGATGTCGTAGCATCTAAAACTTCTCATGCAAAAAGTGCGCCAAATACGCTCTCTTTTGAAAACAGATCCGATTTCATCAGAGAAAAATTTCTCGATCTCAGTCAATATGAAGATATAGATATATTCAACTTTGTTTTAATGGAACACTTAAGTGAAGAGGAGTTCGACCGGCTCGATGAGAGTTTCCACCAATATTTGCCAAAAGAGCGGATACTTTTTAGTGATTCAACAGACGCAAATATAGAGAAAAAATTTAGTTCCCTTGAGCCTCGACGCACTGATTATACACGCAACAACACATTGCCTTACATTTTCAGCCAATACATGATACTTAAAAAAGAGACTCCTTTTTTTGCCACCAAGTCGCAAAGAGAATTTATAGACTCCAAAGAGGAAGCGACACAATGCATCTCACTGTATGCACCGCGTTTAAGCGGTAAGAGTACGATTCTTTTACAAAAAGCACTTCTAGCCCACCTGCTTCATCCCCAACACAAAGTTGCCGTTATCGCACCGACTCTTTTGCATGTAGAACTTTTGCGGCATCTACTGCTAAATATCATAGAGCGCTCCGCACTTGTTATAGATATGAATGCCGTCGAAATTCTCTGT
The DNA here is from genome assembly GCA_027084065.1 of Helicobacteraceae bacterium. Taxonomy (GTDB): domain Bacteria; phylum Campylobacterota; class Campylobacteria; order Campylobacterales; family Sulfurimonadaceae; genus S012-15. The sequence goes on from JALWLR010000143.1 coordinate 1,856, forward strand.
GGCGATGAGCTCATTCGTCGTCATAGTCATGCTCTTGGAAAAAAGACTCTCTCTTCCAAAATAGAGCGATTTCACTTCAATAAAGATTTCCATTTCGCTGATACACTCTACATTGACGACAGCGATTTGATGGAGGAGAAATTCGTAAGCTACCTTCTTAAACTGCAAAAGAAACGTACACTTTTACTTGTCAATCCCAAGCAAGTATCTCCGACACATACTCTTGAGCAAAGTTACCATCAAGAAAGCTCTTTTGAAGTTACCTCTTCTTGCTTTACGACTTTGCTAAAAACTCTGCATAAACTCAACCCTCCTAACACTGCAGACGTACTTATATTTACCGATTCTACCGACAAAGAGGCGATGGCGGAAGATATTTACGGATTTACGGGCAGAGAAGTGGAGATTTTCAACATGCAAATCCCGCTGCATGAACAACAAACAGACGCCATACTGCTTTGCGAGTATACAATTTACAATCCTCTACAGTGTGACTACGCCTTTTTTCTCGACCCCTGTTGCAGCGACATCGAAACTTTAAGCTATCTAAATTTTGCAAGTCACAAAAAAAGCTTTTTTCTTTCTGAGCAAGAGTGTGATACCATCTCAAAACTTGAAAAAGAGCTCGAAGAAAAAGGAAAAAGTGATGAAAAAAGTAGTCAAAAGTGACGAGGAGTGGAGAGCACAGCTCTCTAGCGAAGAGTACTACGTCTGTCGCCAAAAGGGCACGGAAGCGCCCTTTAGCGGAAAATACAACGACTGGAAAGAGGAGGGTATTTTTGTCTGCAAATGTTGCGGCAACCCTCTTTTTAGTTCAACAACGAAATTCAATTCCGGGACAGGATGGCCGAGTTTTTACGCTCCCCTAAGCGATGACGCCGTTTTAGAACATAAAGATATGAGTCATGGAATGATCCGTACAGAAGTGACATGTGCACAATGCGATGCCCATCTTGGACATGTTTTTCCTGACGGACCAAAACCTACGGGGCTTCGCTACTGCATCAATTCCATCTGTCTTGATTTCCAACCAAGCAAGGAGCAAAAATGAAAAAACTGTTGAGTCTTTTGTTTATAAGTGTCGCTTTATTTGGAGCGAATCCACATGTACTGCTTCAAACCTCCAAAGGAGACATTGAAATTGAACTCTATCCCAACATTGCACCTAAAGCGGTAGAAAACTTTATAACACATGTAAAAGAGGGGTATTTCAACCATGTTCCGTTTCATCGCGTCATACGAAACTTTATGATTCAAACGGGTGATCCTACCGGAACTGGAAGAGGCGGAGAGAGCATCTGGCACAAACCTTTTAAAGATGAGTTCAAACCGGGATATACTTTTGATCGCCCAGGCATTGTCGCCATGGCAAACAGAGGTCCAAATACAAACGGTAGTCAGTTTTTTATAACGACTGCCGCAACACCTTGGCTAAATGGGCACTACACTATATTTGGGCATGTTGTCAAGGGAATGCAAACCGTACATGCAATAGAAAACGTCGCGACAACCGGTCGTAGAGGCGGCGACAGACCGTTAGAAAGAGTTGAAATAAAAAAAGCGGTCGTTTTAAAACGCTGACTCTACAAAAGCGCTTCTTCAACACGGAGTGCTTGCACATGCTCAAACACATCGTGAACCCTGAGTATATCCGCACCATCACGGGCAGCTTTTAAATGCAGCGCAAGCGTTCCGCCAAGCCGTCGCTCCGCTGAAGAGGGAGAGATCCTATCTATCATCGACTTTCTCGATGCTCCTACAAGCAGCGGTCTGTTTAGAGTTTTAAAATGGGGCAGATGACGCAACAGCGCAATATTATGCTCCAGACTCTTGCCAAAGCCTATACCTATATCCAAAACGATGCGCTCTACACCAAAAGACTCCACTTTTTGCAACTGCTTGGATAAATACTCATACACCTCAACAACTACATCCTCATACGTCGGAGAGTACTGCATAGTTTGCGGTGTTCCTTGCATATGCATGATAATAGCTTCGGCATTGTAGCGCGCTGTAAGTTTGCACAGTTCATCGTTTTCAAAGCCGGTAATGTCGTTGACAATGTCAAAACCGCAATCAAGCGCATACTCGACGACTCTTGGTGTATAGGAATCGACACTTAAACGCACCTCTTTAAAAAACCCGCTCTCATAAAGGGCATCGGCTATAGGTGCGAAGCGTCGAAGCTCCTCATCTTCATCTACAACAGCAGCGCCCGGTCTTGAAGAAACCGCCCCGACATCTATAATGTCCGCCCCCTCTTGCATCATTCTCTCTATAGCATCCAGCGCCTCTTTTCCCAAAAATCTGCTGCCTTGAAAAAAGCTGTCGTCATTGGCATTGACAACACCCATAATCTGTGTCTTCTTTTTTTTAAAAGAGCTAAAGTA
>JALWLR010000144.1 GCA_027084065.1 Helicobacteraceae bacterium
GTAGTAGGAGTTTGGGTATCTAGTAGCTCCGAGTTTTGCTATTTTGTAGGCTTTTTCCACTTCGCCTTTGTAGAGAAAGACTTGCAGCAGCAGTCGAAGCTCTTGTTCCTCTTTTGAGATAGTTGTTGTTTGCAAGCGTCGTTTGACTCGGTAGTCCTTTTTGAAACGGTATCTGTATGTTTGGCGAAGCTGAGCATATTTGTAGCGTTTTTTCAGTTTTTCCAGTAGGGAAGATGCTTCCTCTTTTGTATCGAAACAGCCGCATCGGATGCCTATGGAGTGTGTAAAGGCCATAAGTTTACAGTTTTGCGGATGGGGAGTGGAAAAAAGTTTATCTAAATTTTTTTGTGTTTTTTTCAAAGAGACTATTTCGACGCTGTAACAGCTCTTTTGCGCTGAAAATAAAGCAGAAACACTAAAAAGAAGAGCAAATAAAAGAGCTAAAGGGTATTTCATTTTCTATACTTCCTTTGTAGAAGTTTATCCCCGAAACGAGCGGCATCGTCGAGTTTTCCTGATTGCAGGTAAACTTTGAGTATGAAACTTGAAAGCTCGCTATCGTAAATAAAAAGGTCTTCATACTGTTTAAGAATTTTGACGGCTTGATTCGTTTTTTTACCCGCAAGCAGCGCATTGAGTGCCTTTTTAAAAAACTTCTTGTTTTGCGTTTTTTTGTAGAGCTCTAGGTAGACTTTAGATGCTTTTTCATATTTTTTACGATAGAGATAAAAATCTCCCAAAATCATTGAGATTTTCAAATCTTTTTTTGCATATTTTTGAAGAAGAGCTTCTGCCTGGTCATATTTGTGAAACTGCATGTAGGTGTAATACTCCTGAAGTATCCACTTTTTTGCATGATGGGTGTCGTACTGCTGTAAAGCATGTAAAAAGCGCAAGGCACTTTTTTCTTTGTTTAAAGCAAGTGCGAGGTAGTAGGCATTTTGTAACAATTCGATGTTGTTTGGCTCTTGTTTAAGTATTTGGGTCAAGAAATGGTACTCTGCTTTTTTGTTCTCTACAAAAAGAGCCTCTTTGTACCACTTATGTACCTCTTTAGGGTTGTAAAGTTTTCTTTCGTAAATGGTTGTAAAAAGTTTTGCAAGCTCTTTTTTATAGTGTTTTTTCTTTTTCTCATCTTTGAGATAAAAATAGATCCTCTTTTTGAGTTTGTATGTCAAAAGGAGTGCTTGATTGCGGATTTTTTCGTTTTTACTTTTAAGTAAGAGTTCGCTCAGCCGAACGGCCATATCGATTTTGCCTGATTTTTCGCTTTGTGTCGCCAAAGCGAGAATGAGTGACTCATCTTTTGGATGGTGAGCAATAAGGTTTTTCAAATAGAGCATACTGAGGTCATAATTGGATTTTTCAGCCATTATCTGCTGTTTTAACAGATCTTTTGGAAAGAGTGTAACTAAGATGACGATAAATACAAAAAGCGTAAAAAACCACTCCTTATAGGTAATGACATATACTTTTTTTTGAAGCTCAAAAGGCTTTTTATCGTTTGCAGAAGACATCGATCGTTACCTTTTTAGTATGAAAATAGAGTGTTGTGCTCCTGTTATTGTCTACTTTTTTTGTATACATCGGTTTTGTTTTGCATGTACACTCTTTTGGTAGATGCAGAGTCGCTTTTACATCGACATAGGCATCTATAGTGTAGCGTGTTGTATATTTTCCGCGAATATATTCCGATACGGTTCCGTTTGCCGAAATCAAATAGGGTTGATTTGTCGGTTTTTTTCCACTTAGTTTGAGCACATGAACACTGTTTTTATTGAGTGCGATGTAGGTTTGATTGTTGATCTTTCTCTCTCCAAGAGCGGTCTGGGAGTTTTGCATGTCAACATGCTTCGATGCATCAACACGAATTGTCTTTGCATTTTTCATACCACTTATATAGTAGCTCTCTTTACCGATTTTTGCAATAGAGATTTCGTAAAAGTCCATCGCTTTTGGAATATACTCGGAAGTAAAAATGGGCAGAACTTCTTGCTTCAAAGCCCAGTTGAAAACATATTTGAGTGCATTGATAGAGGCGACTTTGGAGCCGCTATATATATGATAGTATATATCGATAGGTTTGAGCCGTCTTGGTTTATCTGTAAGCTTGAAAGTTTGTACGACACTTTTAAAGCCCCAAAAAGGTCCCGTCCACTCATTTGTATAGATATTTTCATTTTGTGCTCCCGTATATATTTGGTAGTAACCGCCGCGTTCAAGCCCGATAGGGGAGATGAGCGTAACCCATGGATTGGCATTGGTAATTGTTGTATAGCCACCGTTTATGTTAAGAATGTTATGTTCATAGACAAAAGAGAGAGCATTAAGGCGTGGTGCACAATCTCCACTCCAAAAGACGGTTTTAGCCTTTTTGGGGGTTTTGTCACAAATGAGATGTTCGTTGAGAAAATCAAGCATCCCTTTTATCTCATAGGAGAGTGAAAAGGTGTAGCCTGGAGGATCAAGACGGTATTTCGGATCGAGGTTGCCGTTTTTTATTTTTCCCCAGAAAAAGGCATGTGTAAAGGTGTGTGTTGCCGGCTCTACATAGGGAAGGGTGTAGAACTTACGTGCAACATCCATCAAGTGTGGCGAAAGTTCCGGATAGAGACCGTTAGGCATAATCTCTGCACCTATAACGGAAATAGAGTGGGGGATTTTGTAGCGCGTTAAAATTTCACTGTAGAGTTTGTCTCCCGCAACCAAGTAAGGATCTCCCTCAAAACGATTGAGCAGACCGTCCCCGTCAACATGAGTAAACAGCAGTCTGTTGCCGTTTTGTGTCGTGACATCCACGACCGGGATTTTTGGTAGCATTAAAGCCTGTTTGAAAAAAGCGAACGGATCGACTATCCATAGATTGTTATCATCAAATTCGAACAAAGCGTTACCAAAAACAGCATATCCACCCCAAGGCATCAGTGCGATGGGAGTACATACGACCCCTTTGTCATCTTTGTAGCTAAGAAGCTTTTTTCGTGGAGTAAGAGGGTCTATGAATAGAGTTGTAGCGTTGAGCTGCGGGTCCGCTTCGTAACCGACGATTTTATCTTTATAGATGATCGTTTTTTTACTTTTTTCATCGGAATCAAAAGAAGCTATGCCAAGTTGAGCTAGAAGTGAGCTTTCGGCAATGAAACCGAAATTGCCTACAAATGCTATTTTGACATCGTTTTTTATAGCTTCCATAATCCATGGAAAAAGGATATTGGGGTCATCAAGTGCAGCTGAGAGCCATACGACTACTCCTGCGTAGCGGTTTTTTACATGTGCTATATCCGGCAGGTTCGAGACATCGACAATGTGCTGCATGTAACCCATATACTCAAGCGGCATTGCGCCGTATTGATGGGCGGAACTGACAATTCTATCGACCTTTTTTTCATCTATGATTGTCAAAACTTCTCTGTGAATCGGATTTTTTGCAGAGATGCCGTAATAAGAGAGAGTCGTATCACTTATGTAGGGAATCATTCCCTCTTTTTGGATTTTTTGGATGAGCTTTTTGGTAGCTGTATTGCGAAAAAGCTCATCGACGTCGAGAGTTTCTATATCTATGATCGTATTGCTTAGTTGATGGTAGTTTTGGCGCTTTTCTTTTGAAAGGGAGAGAGCATTATATAAAACGATGCCGTCGAAAAACTCTTTATTTGTTTGGAGTGTTTCATAAGGAGCATTAAGAAGAATATGTGCTTCATTGGATTTAAGGGTATAAAGAAGCTCAAGCAGATGTTTTGTCGCTTTTTTACTGTTTGATTTTTCCTCTATATAAAAATTTATATACCCTTGTTGCAAAAGCTTCTCTATGCTCTTTTTTGTAGCTGTTTTACTTTGGATATAGGCGTAAATTTTCTCTTTGTAGAGTTTGAATCCATGCCTGTGGACATTGGTTGTTTTTGGAGAGAGAATAATGAAGTCGTGTATGCCGACCATAGGGTAGGAGAGATTTTTGGTCTTTATAAAAACGGCACTTTTTGGAACACTCTCGTTAGCGTAGAGTGTATGTACGATTAGCAGTAAAAGAAAAAGAGTTTTACTGAAGCATAAATGTTTCATAATCCAACCTGTCCATTTCATTGCGAACGGCAATGAGGCTTATCATAAAAATAAAAAGAAGAGAAACGGTATAGCCGTAACCGAAAAACGCGGGCCCCATGTTAATGGAAATGAGCGTAAATAAAGCATTGGTAGTAAAAAACAAAATGCTCAGCCACATAGCGACTCTTTTACGGTCGA
>JALWLR010000145.1 GCA_027084065.1 Helicobacteraceae bacterium
TTTTGGCGGCGAGTTTGCTGTTTTTGCTTTTGAAATGGTTCAAACAGCGGAAAGTGGAAAATGTACGCAAAAAAGATCTGGAGATACTCCAAAGCATAGATTTGGACAAAGATCCCAAAAAAGCGGCATACATGCTGACGAAGTATGGAGCGACGTTCAAAGAGGATGATGCACGCCACAAAGAGATGTATGAAAATATGCTCCAAAAGCTGGAGCGTTACAAGTACAAAAAAGAGGTTACCCCTTTTGATGACGAAACACGCTCCATTATAGAGCTTTACAGAGAGATTTGCGATGTTTGACGGGTTTTATTTTGAACTGCCAAAGGCAATCTCCTTTTTGTTCATTTTTATGGCGTGTGCCTCTTTGTGTCCTATGCGGCTGCCCTCCATCTACTTTCCGCATACTTCAAGTTTTGTCAAAGGGGCGGCGTCGCACTCACGACTGCTCTTTTTTTTAAAATGGCTTGGAATAGTTATGCTTGTGCTTGCCATAATGTCTCCAGTACGGGATATGGTCTATGAAACGACACCTAAAAAGGGGCATGAAATAGTCCTTGTTCTAGATACGAGCGAATCGATGAAACAGCGTGGTTTTGATCCGAAAAATCCCGCTTTGACCCGTTTTGACGTTGTCAAAGAGATTGTGTCGGAGTTTTTGGAAAAACGCAAAGAGGACAACATCGCAATGGTGGTTTTTGGTGCGTTTTCTTTCATAGCTTCGCCTTTAACATACGATACGAAAATCTTAAAAGAGATTCTCTCACGACTCCAAATCGGCATAGCCGGACGTTACACGGCACTCTATACGGCACTTGCGCAGGGTGTGAACCTTTTGAAGATGAGCAAAGCAAAAAGCAAGGTCATCATACTGTTGACGGATGGTTATTCGACCCCTCAGGTTGATAAAATCCCATTCAACGTCGTTTTGGATATGATCAAAAAAGAGCATATCAAGGTCTATCCAATCGGTATTGGAACAAACGGAGAGTATAACAAAAAGGTACTTATGCAAATAGCCAAAGCAAGCGGCGGTGTGGCTTTTGGAGCGCGCAGTGCCGAAGAGCTTGAAGCCATTTACAAAAAAATAGACGCAATGGAAAAGACGGAGATAAAAAGTGAAAAATATACATACAAAAAATACTACTACCATATTCCGCTTTTTATAGGATTTTTGTCATTGATGCTGTATCTATTTCTGCTCAATCGAAGGGGTAGTGAATGAAATTTTTACATCCGGAGTTCTTTTACTATATGCTGCCGCCGTTTCTTGTGCTTTTTGCACTTTTGCTAACCCAAAAAGAGAGTACGGCGGATTTTTTCAGCGAAGAGGTCATGCAAAAACTTCGTGTAAGCACGAAAGGATTGACGCTCAAAGCGCGTAACGCTCTTTTTTTCTTAGCGGGTATTTTTATGATTGTAGCACTTGCTGAGCCGGTCATTCCACAAGGAAAAATTGAGATAGAGCAAAAAAGTGCCGATATTTTGGTAGCGCTGGACATCTCCAATTCGATGCTTGCAACCGACATCTACCCATCGCGGTTAGAGTTTGCCAAAAAAAAGGCGGTTACATTTATACAAAGACTCCAAAAAGACAGAGTCGGCGTCATCGCTTTTGCAAAAGGGAGTTATCTTGTTTCGCCGCTTAGTTTTGACAAAGAGGCGGTGGCATTTTTGCTAAGCAATCTCGATACCTCTTCGATAACGGAGCAGGGTACGGACTTTATGGCACTTCTTGAGACGGTCCAACAAAGTTCGCAAAAATCCAAGCGCAAGTATGTTTTGATTCTGAGTGACGGAGGCGACAAGGAGGATTTTTCCAAAGAGATAGAGTATGCACGTAAAAACGGCATAACCGTTTTCGTTCTTGGTGTAGGCACTAAAAAAGGTGCGCCTATACGACTCAGTGATGGAACTTTTATGAAATATAAAGGCAAAATCGTCATTACCCGTTTAAATGAGCATATAGCGGATTTGGCTTTAGGGAGTGGCGGTGTCTATATTCAAGCAACTAACTCCGACAAAGATATAGAAGCGATGCGAAAAGAGATGCGGCGCGTTATAGAGGAAAAGACATTGAAGAAAAAAACCATAGAGAAGCATATACCGCTTTTTTACATACCGCTTGGAGCGGCAATGCTGCTTGTGCTGATCGCTCTTAGCTCTATGACCAAACGCCAAAAAGTGCATGTGCCCTCTTCATTCGTTTTGTTTGTCGGGCTTGCCTTTTTGCTAAACAGCAATCTGCATGCAGGAGTGTTGGACTTTATGGAGCTCAAGGAGGCGAAGCAGGCGTATGAGAGTGAAAATTATGAAGCGGCGGCGAAGCGGTACGAGGAGTATGCCAAAAGAAGCAAGAAAGCACAAGCCTATTATGATGCCGGAAACGCCTACTATAAAGCCGGAAAATACAAAAAAGCGGCTGAAATGTACAAGCATGTGCATACAAAAGAGAGTGACTTACAGGCAAAAACGTTTCACAATCTTGGAAATACCTATGCAAAAATGCAGCGCTACAAAGAGGCGGCAGAGGCCTACAAAGATGCACTCAAGCTCAAAGAGGACATCCAGACAAAAGAGAATCTAGAAGCGGTAAAGAAGCTTTTGAAAAAGAGAAAACAAAAGCAGCAAAAGAGTGCCAAAAAGAATCAGTCTCAAAAAAAGAACAAACAGCAAAACAAGCGTAATCAAAACAAACAGCAATCCAAAGAGAAAAAGAGCGACAAAAACCGCTCCAACGAGGATGCTAAAAAGCAAAACGACAAAAACGGGCAAAAAGGGGATGCAAAAAGCTCCGATGCCAAAAAGCAGGAAAAAAAGCAAAAACAGGAAAAAAGCAAACCAGAAAATGCTAAAAAGAAGCAAAACAAGTCAGATAAAAAGCGCGGTTTGCAGCAGTTACAAGAGCATGACAAACACCAAAAGCAGCAAAATAAAGAGCAGAACACTATGCCGAAAATCAAACACAAAGAGATGAAAATGAGTGATGCAGAAGAGAAAAAATGGCTCAAAGAGCTTACAAAAGAGACAAAAACGTTCATGTATACGATAAAACCCGCACGGGGAGTTTATAAAGGGGATGAAGATGAAAAACCTTGGTAAGATCGTTTCCGTTTTTCTATTGCTTGTCGCTTCGACGCTCTTTGCCAAAGTCGAAGCACTCGTCGATACCACGCATGTAACACAGGGAGATACGGTCACTTTTCGCATAAACGTTTACGGCGAAGATGTCAAAGCACCCAATTTCGACACTTTGTGTGAGAGTGAAATTCTTTCACAGTCTACACAGCAAAGCATTCAGATAATAAACGGCGATATAACGAAAAATTTTACATACATCTATACGTTTGAGCCGGAAAAAAGCTGTACGATCAAGCCCATACCCATAGAAGTAGACGGAAAAATCGAGCGAACGAAGCCGATTAAAATAACCGTTACCAAAATGCCGCAAAACGGCAAAGATGCCAATTTCGTTTTGGCACTACGAAGCGATAAAAAAGAGGTATTTATAGGCGAGCCGTTTCATGTGACGCTGATTTTTAAACAAAAAAGAAGTGCCGAAGCACTGGATTCGAAGTTCTATCCACCAAAGCTGGACGGTTTTTGGATCAAATATCAAAGTGAACCGGAAAAATCGCTCGAGGGTGACTACATTGTCACGCGGGTACGTTATGTGATGGCAGCACAGCGTGAGGGGGAACTTGAAATCGGTCCGGCAAAAATCAAAATTGCTATACGAGATAGAAACAATGATTTTTGGAACAATTTTGCCCCCTCTGTAAAATGGCGAACATACTACTCCAACAGTATCAAAATGAAGGTTTATGCCCCTCCAAAAGGGGTCAAGCTTGTAGGAGATTTCACTATTTCGATTGAAGTCGATAAAACGAAAGTGCATCCAAATGAAGCGGTCAATGCAGTGCTGCGTATTGAAGGAGAGGGCAATGTCGAAGATTTAGACCCTTTTAAACCCTACATTCCAAATGCGAACGTATTTGAGGAGAAACCGAAAATTGATGAAAAAAACGGCATTTTCACTCAAAAAATAGCGTTTGTAGCCGATTCGAATTTTACGATTCCCTCTTTTAGCATACAGTTTTTCAATCCGAAAACGAAAAAAGTAGTAGTCAAATCGACCCAACCCGTTCATGTTGAGGTTATAGGCAGTTCTTCTGCATCTTCTGCACCGCTTGTCATCAAAAAAGAGAACACAAAAAATGGG
>JALWLR010000146.1 GCA_027084065.1 Helicobacteraceae bacterium
CCCCCTGATTCGCTAAACATACAATCACAAAATAGATGGAATGATTTTTGCTAAAAATCATCTAAAAAGTTCTCAATCATGACACGTACACTCACACTGCTTCTTTTATCTATAATTTTACTGCATGCAAAAGAGAGACCCTTTCTCATCCAAACGCATAAGCCTTTTGACTCTGTTTTATATGATGTTACACAAAACTACGACGATTCTCTTACGGCTGTCGGCTTTTCAAACCAATATAAACAGACAAATAAAGCACAAGTTTTTACAGACCCCTTTAGCTACCTTGCAGCTCAATCAGAACATACATACGGTAAAAAAGCTTTTCTGCTGAACTTTGATGCTCAAAATGCAAAAACCAACTTTGAGCGTTTTGCAAAAATTCCGGAGTTCAGTGAAGCCGTTTCTGTTTTGAAAACACCGCAAAATGGCTACTTTATAGGTGGATTCACACTTGAAGGCTCGCTGCTTGTCGCGAAACTGAACGCTAACGGAGATACACTCTTTGTCAAGCGCTTTGGAACAAAAAACTATGATCGACTCAATGCACTCGTAGCCTTGAGTGATGGAGGCGTCTTGGCAGTAGGCAGCTCATCTACGACTCGTGATCCGGCAGATCCGATGTTTCTAACAGGTCTTGGTCTTAACGACATTTTTATCACTCGTCTTGATGCATCTGGAAAAATTCTTTGGAGTAGAAAGTATGGTACACAGTTTGATGACAAAGGTATAGATGCAGCTGAAGCGCGAGATGGAACTATTTTAGTGTTGGCTGCAACAAAATACGAAAAACATCATGATGTAACACTTATGCGACTTGCCCAAAACGGAGATAAAATTTGGTTAAAACATTTCATGATGCAAACTCTCCTAAACCCTAAAAAAATGATCCCCCTTCTTGATGGCAATTTCCTTGCCGTTTTATCCCAAAAAGACAATATGGGTAAAAAGCAGATACGTCTTATAAAATTCGATCTGGAGCAAAATCTACTTCAAGATACCCTCGTTCCCACCTACTACGAAAGCGAACTCAATGACATAAGCGAATACAGTAACTCTCGTCTCATCGGGGTAGGTTCGACAAAGGATCGCTACAACACCGATGCCTATGTCGCTATTTTCGATGAAAACTTCGACATACTCTGTCAAGAGCATTTCGGTTCTGAAAATTTCGACACTTTTTACGGCGTTACTATCCTGCGAGACTCCAATGCCGTAGCAGTAGGTACGACAACACCAAAGAACTCTCAGGTCAAACAAAGCTACATAGCAAAAATCACACCCGAATGTACCCTTGCAAAAATCGAAACCTCCTCTTCCTCCGCCAATGCAAACGACCTCTATACGGCACTGCAAAAGCTCTTTGCAAAAGAGATTCAAAACGGAGACATCACACTCGGTAAAGATCTCTCCATAAGCTTTAGTGCCCCCGCTTTGCTCTTCAGACAAGGAGAGTACAGACTCACACCCTATCAAAAAAAGTTTATCCGCTCTTTTTCTAAAAAGTTTATCCCCTTTTTGCTCCAACACAAAGATCGGATAAACCAACTTGAAATCATAGGACACACATCAAGCGAGTGGCAAAGAGATTCGAAGTTTTCAAAACGCTATTTGAAAAATATGGATCTTTCTCTAAAGCGCTCCTACTCCGTCACAACGGCACTCTTTTTAGAAACAGACTCACAAACACAACAAAAACTCGTACCGCTTCTTAAAGATAGTGGACGCAGTTTTGCAGATAAGATAGAGAGAAATGGAGTAGAAGATAAAATGCACTCCAGACGTGTAGTATTTACGCTACATGCAAAAAGAGAATGATTCTCTCTTTTTGCAATTGAAACTTTAGATTTAACCGCAAGATGGTTCTTCACCGTCTTTTGCATATTTCCAAACAAAATCGAAAAGATTTTTTACATCTTTTTTCTTCATTTTTTTGATCTTTTTTGCTGCATGTGGACAAATACGACTCCACTCTTTTTGTAGTTTTCCCTTCTCTTTAAGCCTGTCCCATTGATCTCGCGTATGGATTTTAGCAAACATGCCACCATTTTTAATACCATCTTTTCTACATTTGCCAGAAATTTTCTTCAAATAGAACTTTTGACCGTGTCTTGCATCTGCCGATGCTGCCGTAGTAAAAAGCGCCACTCCCACAAACACTGCCATCATAAAAGAAACAAATCGTTTCATACACACTCCTTTTTTTGATTCTTAATTATATTGCAAGAGGCTAAACAAAAATGCTACGTAGCTTCCTCTTCCACTCTTTTTCGCTTTCTAAAAGCCAAACGAACTTTGTCTTGTTTGAGCTTTTTATAGAGCTTCTCTTTAGCCTGCAAGAGCTCTTCGTCAGAAAATCCAAAACGCGCTTTCATCTGCTCCGCTTCTATGCCGGCACTCTCCATTGCAAACAAGCGAAACTCCTTTTTTGTGAGTTTGGCTTTAAGCGTATCGTGGAGTATGCGTTCATCCTCTTCAAGATCCATATCTTCCCAAGGGGCATAAATCTTTTCTAAAATTTCATAAATATCCATCTTTTCATGGTACTGTCTCCAAACAGAATTTTCCAACATTACAGATACTCCAAAACTTTTGTGAGGTCTTTCTCCTCTATGACAATATTTGCCTCTTTTTTCAAAACATCTTTTGCACAAAAAGCCACACGTGTTTTTGCATGTGCGAACATACTCAAATCATTGGCACCATCCCCACACACAAGTGTCTGAGACTCATCGATATTCATCAAAGCCTGTAGACGCACCAGCATATCCCCTTTGGAAAAGTTAAACATCATATCGCCTCCGACAAGTCCGCTTAAACGTCCCTCTTTGTGATGCAACACATTGGAAAAATCGGCGTCATAACCGAGTATATCTTTGGCATAACTCGTAGCTACGCGAAATCCGCCGCTAAAGCATACAACTCGCATCCCCTTTTCATGTAGTGCCGATATTGTCTCTTTAGCTCCTTTCATATAAGGCAAAGAGCGACTTATTTTCTCCACTTTTGCAAACTCCAGCCCTTTAAGCAGTGAAACACGCTGGATGAGTGACTCGAAAAAATCAAGGCGCCCAGCCATAGCCTCTTCGGTAATGCGGCTTACCTCCTCCTTTATGCCGAGCTCTTCGGCAAAAAAATCGATAGTCTCTCCATCCATCAATGTCGAATCAAAGTCGAAGACGGCCAGTTTTAAATCCATACTTTCTTTCCTGTTTTTAGTTGTGTTTGGTATAATTGCGCAATTATATCAAAACAGGATTGCTTTTGTTCGAGACACTCTATAAAAAACTCAAAAATGAAACATATATTACCTTGGAGACAACACCTCCACACGAGCCGCGTTTCTCTCCTATAATCGACAAGATAGAAGCACTACAGCTCCATACTCTTGTAGATGGATTTACTACAACAGACTCGCCGCTTGCAAAAATGAAGTACAACTCCCTTTTTGCCGCACAACTTCTACAAAGACGTTTCAACAAACCGGCAATAGCGACAATGAGCATGCGTGATAGAAACAAAATTGCCCTCCAAAGCGATCTGCTAGGAGCCAACGAAGCGGATGTGCGGGCAATTCTTGCTTTGACTGGCGACCCTGCAAATATCTCCGACCAGCCAAACACCAAAGCTGTAGTCGAAGGAGACAGTACCTTGCTTCTTGACATCATAGAATGTTTCAACAGCGGTATAGACTATGCAGGCAAACCCTTTAAAATACACCCAAAAGAGATTTTCGCCTTTGCCGTTGTCAACTCCTATGCAAAGAATCCGAAGACTCTGCAAAAAAAGATGCAAAAAAAGGTCAAACACGGAGCGAAAGGAATCATAACACAGCCTGTTTATGATGTCAAAAGTGCAGAATTATTGTTGGAGTTACAGCAAAACGCCAACAAAGAGTGCTGTAACGAACGTAAAAGTGCAGAGCTTATTTTGGGGATCTTCCCTATAACCAAACTAAGAACGGCACAGTTTCTTGCCTCTCACGTTCCCGGTATCAACGTTCCAAAATGTTGGATAGAGGAGCTACGAAGTGCCAGTAAAGATGGTTTAGAAAAAGAGTATGAAGTAGGATTTTCTCTAAGTAAAGAGCTTTTTGAAAATCTCAAAAAGCTCCATCCAAAAATCCATCTGATGACGGCTAACAACTTCGAAATAGCCAAAGAGATTCTTCTTTGACTTCGAAGTATAGATATATTATTTCTTG
>JALWLR010000147.1 GCA_027084065.1 Helicobacteraceae bacterium
GTCGCTGATGAGCCACAGCGTGTAAGCAACTTTTTAAATGTCATAAAACGCTACAATCCAAAAGAGATCGTTCGAAGTGGTGCAGTTGCACTAGAGAGATAGGAGAGGAAAATGCGTCTAAGCGAGATAGCCAAAGAGCTTGGGGTTACGTTTGAGGGAGAAGATAAAGAGATAATAGGGATGAATACTCTTGTTGATGCAGGTAAAGAGGAATTGACATTTATCTCCAATCCAAAATACGTCAAACAGATTCCAAGTACTAAAGCAGGTGCTATTCTCGTAAACGAGGAGGCACTCTCCTATGTTCCAAAAGGGTGTGTACCTTTAGTTGTGGAGGATCCTTACTGGTGTGTCGCTATTGTGTCAAAACTTTTCGCTCCTCCTTTGGAGGATAGTGAAGGGGAAGTGAGTGTAGGAGAGGGTACTATTGTCGATGAAAAAGCTACACTGGCAAAAGGTGCAAAAGTTGGGAAAAATTGTCGCATTATGGCAGGTGCTTATGTCGGCAGTCAAGCTGTTATAGGAAACAACACCATTTTGTACCCAAACGTTGTCGTATATAGAGACTGCAAAATAGGCAGTAACTGCATCATTCATGCAAATACGACGATAGGCGGTGATGGTTTTGGATTTGCTACGAACAAGATGGGCGAGCATAAAAAGATATATCAAAACGGTAATGTCGTCATCGAAGATGATGTTGAAATAGGAAACTCCGTAGCGGTCGATCGGGCCGTTTTTGGATCGACACGCATTAAAAAAGGGGTGCACATAGACAACCTTGTCCAGATAGGACATAACTGTGAAGTAGGGGAGTTTAGTGTTTTGGTCAGCCAAAGCGGGCTTGCCGGATCAACAAAGTTGGGACGCAATGTTGTCATGGGTGGTCAGGCTGCTGCTGCGGGACATCTTGAAATAGCTCCGTTTAATACTTTTGCAGCGCGTAGCGGCATAACGAAAAGCATTAAAGAGCAAGGAAAGACATGGGCAGGTTTCCCGCTTTATGAGCATAAAGTATGGCTCAAGCTTCAAGGTAAAATAGCCAAACTCCTTAAAAACTGAAGTGATTGAGATGCAGAAGATTGTAGAAGATTTTCGAAAAAAAGGAAAACTCTTTAAAAAAATGAGTGAAATAGCTCCCAAAGAGCTTGGAATTCGAAATCGCATAAAAATTTTTAAAGCAGTTGATCTGCGTGGCTATTTTTGGGCTATTTTTGTCGTTTCGCAAAAAAGTCGCATACTTGCAAAAGATGTCGCCAAGTTCGAAGAGATTTTTAAAAAGCTGGTTCTTTACAGCGACCACAACTACAAATACAAAGTTATCTACATAGACGCGCCCCTGTGTTCCAAAGCCAAAAAGGGTTTCAAAGAGCTTGGATGGAGAGTCGTCGAGAATGCTTCTGTGTGATATTGGCAATACATCGTATCATTTTTATGATTTGCAAAATGATTACAAAAAAGATGTAGCGTGTTTTGACCCCTCTTCTGTAAAGGAGGATGTCTATTACATCTGTGTGCATCCTACTCTCAAAAAGCGCTTGCGCTCTCTTTCAAATTGGCATGATCTTGAAGAGAGAATCGATAGAACGAACTATTACGATACGATGGGAGTAGACCGGATTGTTGCATGTGAAGCCGTACAAAACGGAGTTATAGTGGATGCCGGTAGTGCCGTAACGGTCGATGTCGTTCGTGATGGTATTTTTGCAGGCGGTTTTATCTATCCGGGAATTCGAGCTTTTCAAGGAGCATATGCCTCCATCTCCAAAAATTTAGATCTTGAACTTCGATTTGATACAGATCTTCGTAAATTGCCAAAATCTACACATGACGCTTTGGCGTATGGTTTTTTGTCTCCTTTACTCAAGGAGATAGATTCTTATGATATGGATATATTTATAACAGGCGGCGATGCAAAAATCATTCAAAAATATCTACCACATGCAAAAAGGGATGACTTGCTTTTGTTTCGCGGAATGCTGCTTTTAGTTGGAAAACAATTATGATAAAGCAGACACGTTACGGCGATAGAGCATTTTGCTATAAATGCTACAGACCAAAAAGTTCTTGCATGTGTCCCTATGTAGAAAAGATAGAGACACAAACCAAGTTTGTCATATTGATGCATCCCAAAGAGTTCAAAAAGGTTAAGAACAATACGGGACGTTTTACTCATCTCGCTTTGCCAAACTCCGAACTTTTTATCGGTGTGGATTTTACCAATCACAGGCGCATCAATGAAATTATCAAGACGCATCAAAGCTATGTTCTTTTTCCCTCAAAAAGTGCACATGATCTTTCAAACGAGCTTTTTGTAAAAGATGAAAAACCTCTTGCTATCTTTCTTATAGACTCTACATGGGCATGTGCAAAAAGCATTTTCAAAGAGAGTCGAAACCTTTGCTCTTTACCTCATTTAAGCTTTACAACGAACAAAACCTCTCAATATGAGATCAAAGAGCAGCCACAAAGTCATTGTCTCTCCACGATAGAGTCAACACAGGTGGTATTGGAGTTTCTTGCAAAGCATGGTATTGAAACGATACAAAAGCGAAAGTTGGAGAATTTTTTACAGCCTTTTCATAAAATGGTGGCGTATCAAGAGAGTATTATTCAAAATCCAAAAAGCCGTGCCGTTCGATGGAAAAAATCGAACATGCAAGACTTCTGAGCTACTAGAGTTCTAACAAAAAGCGTGTCATCATTCTAACACCGGCACCTGTAGCACCGTAGTTGTTGACATCCCACGGGCTTTCTGTATAGGCGCTTCCCGCTATATCGAAATGGAGCCATTTTTCTTTATTTTCTTCTTTGATAAATCTATCGAGAAAGAGTGCAGCCGTTATTGCTCCCCCATATGGTTTGGAAGCTATGTTGGAGATGTCGGCTATTTCACTTTTGAGCAGTTTTTTGAGATGTTTGTTAAACGGTAGACTTCCTGTAAGCTCCCCTGCAGAAGAGGCAGCTTTGTTTACTTTGTGTTTAAGGGCACTTGAGTGTCCCATAACGCCCGTAGTGTATTGACCAAGGGCGACCATGCATGCACCAGTAAGTGTCGCAAAATCGAAAATATAATCACTTCCCTCCGCTTTTTCCTGAGCATAGTCCAAAACATCAGCTAAAACAAGGCGACCTTCTGCATCAGTATTGCGAACCTCTATTGTCGTGCCGCTTCGTGATTTGAGTACGTCGTCGGGTTTGTAGGCATTGCCGCCTATCATATTTTCAACAGCTCCTATAAACACATGCAACTCCACATCGAGTTTCAATTCACTAACGGCTTTGATAATACCCAGCGTTGCACAAGCGCCTGCTTTGTCCATCTTCATCGTAACCATGGAGGTAGCCGGTTTGAGACTGAGTCCACCACTGTCATAGGTAAGTCCTTTTCCGACAAGTGTTACTTTTTGCTTTGCGTTTTTTGGTTTGTAAGCGAGATGTATAAGACGCGGAGAGTAGATAGATGCACGTCCAACGGCAAGCATAGCGTTGCAGCGCTCTTTTTCAAGACGATCTTTTTCCAAAATATCACAAAACAGTTTGTTCTCTTTTGCAACTTTTTTAGCAAGTTGAGCGAATGTTTTTGGGTTTATCTCTTGTGGAGCAGTATTGACTATGTCACGCGTAAAGTTTGTTGCATGTGCTATTGTCAAGGCTTCATCCAATAGTGGCTGGAGCTCTTTTGCTTTGTTGGAAGTAGCAACTATTTTAAGTTTTTTGTTTTGCGGTTCACTTTTGTATTTTTCAAATTCATAGGCACCAAGGACAAATCCTTCGGCAATTACAGGAAGGCTCTTTTTATCTACAGCAATAGAGGCTTTTTGAAAGTTACTTTTTTTAAGCACTCTAGCAGCAGTTGCTGAGCCGCTTCGTAGTTCGTTTGGGTTCTCTTTTTCTTCTACACCGATAAACAAAAGCCCTTTCTCATACAAAAAGCAGCTTGTTTCACTTCTTGCTTCGAATCCGGCGCTATTAAGCAGCTCTTTGTAGCCGCTTTTTTTCAGCTCTTTTTGTGTTATGAAGCGAACTTCTACAGGTGCGTCACTTTTTTTGGCTAATTCTATTTTAATCATTCTTTTTCTCTTTTTCATGGTTTGGTTTTCAAACATTATACCATCAAAAGGAAAAAAAATCAGTCGAAATGCAGAATCTCTTTTGCTTGAATCATATCTTTGTCGCCTCGCCCGCTTAGGTTGACTATGATAGTTTTTCCCTCAATCTCTGGAAGCTTTTTCAAATATGCAACGGCATGAGAACTCTCAAAAGCGGGAATGATTCCCTCTTTTTGGCTCAGCCATACAAAAGCATCGAGTGCCTCTTTATCGGTAATGTAGTCGTAGGCAACCGTTCCGTTATCTTTGTGAAAGGCGTGTTCAGGTCCGATACCTGGGTAATCCAGTCCTGCAGAGATGGAGTGCGCTTCTAAAACCTGTCCATCTTCATCTTGCAAAAGGTAGCTCATCTGCCCGTGTAAAACGCCGGGGCGTCCTTTTTGGAGACTACAACCGTTTTTGTCATCGATGCCAAGACCACCTGCTTCTATCCCTATACATTGTACGGATTCATCTTCTAAAAAATGTTGAAAAATCCCTATGGCGTTACTTCCACCGCCAATACATGCAATAACATAATCGGGGAGTCGCCCCTCTTTTTCCAAAATCTGAGCGCGGGCTTCCCATCCTATGATTGCTTGAAAGTCTCGCACCATCATCGGGTAGGGGTGTGGACCGGCAACCGTTCCTATGATGTAGAAGGTATCACGCGCATTGGTTACCCAGTGACGTATGGCGTCATTCATAGCATCTTTGAGTGTTTTACTTCCACTTTCGCATGCATGAACTTTCGCACCAAGGAGTTTCATTCTAAAAACATTGAGCTCTTGTCTCTCAACATCTTTTGCACCCATGAAAATTTCACACTCAAGCCCTAACAAAGCCGCTATGGTCGCAGTTGCCACGCCATGCTGACCTGCACCCGTTTCGGCAATGACTTTTTTGTATCCAAGGCGTTTTGCCATGAGTCCTTGTGCAATGACGTTGTTTACTTTGTGTGCTCCGGTATGGTTGAGATCTTCTCGTTTGAAGTAGACTTTTGCTCCAAGTTCTTTGGAAATATTGTTCGCATAATAAAGAGGGGAGGGACGTCCGACATAATCTTTGAGATAGCCATCTACCTCTTTCCAAAAATCTTCATCGAAACGTATCTGTTTATACTCCTCTTCAAGTTTCAAAAGAGCGGGCATAAGAGTTTCTGGGACGTAGCGTCCGCCAAATATGTCAAAATGCCCAAGAGTATCTGGGTCGAATTTACTGGGTTGTGGAATGTACATTAGTGAACCTCTATAAGTGTATATACGTTTGTTTTTTTACGGAGCTTCTCCATACCTTCAAGGAAAGTAAGCCCGATGATAAAACAGGCCTCCACGCAAGAAGCATCTGCTTGTGCTATAAGTTCGGCAGCGGCATTTGCTGTCCCACCCGTTGCGATAAGATCGTCTACTAAAAGGACTCTGGCACCTTTTTGGGAGCGAAATGCGTCGATGTGCATCTCTATCTCGTCAAATCCATACTCAAGTGAATATTTTTGTGAAATGGTCGTATAGGGAAGTTTTCCCTTTTTTCGAATAGGAACGAATCCGATTCCAAGCATTTGTGCAAGAGCTGCACCGAAAATGAATCCCCTTGCATCGATTCCCGCTATATAATCAAGGTTGTAGTCGACATAGCGGTCATGCAAATGTTGCATGGTCAATCCAAATGCCTCTTTGTTGTTGAGGAGTGTCGTGATGTCTTTGAAGACGATTCCCGGTTTAGGAAAATCGGGAATGTCACGAATGGATTCTTCGATGATTTTTCTTTGCTGGTGTGTGAGCTCTTTCATGATTCTCCTTTAGAGTAGTGCTTCAATACGGCTCTCAAGTGCCTTGATTTTGTTGTTGAGCCTTTCAACTTCCTGTCTGTGCTTGGAGTTTCTCTGCTTGAGAACTTTCATCTCGTTTTTGAGCTTGTTGAGCTCTTCGGAGAGAATATCGACGTTTCCAAGGGCTCGCTGGAGCTGGATTTGGTACTTGCGTATGAGAATCTCCGCTTCTTGGAGGGTCATTTTCATCAAGTCGTTACTTCTTTTTTCTCGATGCGTGATACTTTTAAAATAAAACATCTTGATAAACAAGTAGATGGATAAAATAGCAAGCGAGGTAAGAAGCGACCATTCCAAAAACATTATAGACCCTTTAACTGCACGGTATCGCTTCTATTTTTTCTACACGTCGCTCGTGTCTTCCACCTTCGAAATCTCCGGCAAGCCACGCATCTATAATCGACTCTGCCACACCTTTTCCGATAATGCGCTCTCCAAAGCAGAGTACATTGGCATCATTGTGCCCACGTGCGACGGTTGCCGTATAGGCATCGTGACATAAAGCGGCTCGGATTCCTTTATGACGATTCGCTGCCATACTCATGCCTATGCCGCTACCGCAAATAAGGATACCTTGCGATGTAGCATCCGCCAATACGGCTTCACATACTTTGTTGGCATAGTCGGGATAATCGACGCGATCTTTAGTATAGGGTCCTAAATCTTCGACTTCATGCCCTTTGTTTCGTAAATACTCGACGGTCCAGTCTTTCAAGTCGACTCCTGCGTGATCCGTTCCTATGTAAAATTTCATTTTTACTCCTTTATTCTATGTTTATGCCAGTAAAAGTCTGAGAATCGTCTCGACCGGTTTTGCAAGCAGATAATCACTCAACGGTGTCATCAACACGATAAGTACGATAATCATCCCATAAGGCTCATATTTTGCAAAAAATTCTGCTACTTTGTAGTAGCGGTACTTCAGTGCGAGGTGCTGGATGAAGTGCGCACCGTCGAACTGCGGTATGGGCAAAAGGTTAAAAACACCAAGCACAATGTTGATAACAACCGTTTGCATAACGAAAAGATATAAAAATATATAAAACAGACTGTCTACCGTTGTGGGTGTAGGCATAGCACTCAGCGCGATGCTGGCAAAGGCTGCTAGGGTAAAGTTGTAGACGATTCCGGCAAGATCAACCTGCATAGCAGCATTATATCCGCCGTTTCGCTCGACTACGCGCATATTTATTGGAACCGGTTTTGCCCAGCCAAACAAAATACCTCCACCTTCTCCAAGTAAAAGGGGAATGAAGTAAAGCAGAGCTGGAACGAGAATTGTTCCTATGGGGTCTATATGCACAAGTGGGTTGATAGAAAGACGCCCTGCATCTTTAGCAGTCGTATCACCGTACTTGTAAGCAATGTAGCCATGCATGATCTCATGCCCAATGATGGCTATGGCAAGTGCCGCTACAGCAGCTGTTATTTTTAAAATCTCAATAGATAGCATGATCGTTCTTATCCGTTTTTAATCTCTCTTGACGAGCCTTTTCAATATAGGGTGGTTGTTCAAGTTGAGACGGAGTTTTAAACATTCTATCCCATCTTACTTCGTAGTTGTCATCGATGCTGAAGTAGATGAACCAGGGTGTTCCTTCTAGGTTGTTATAAGGAACCGCGCCCCAAAATCGGCTGTCGTTGGAGTGGTCTCTATTATCTCCCATCATAAAGTACTCGTCTTTTGGAACTTTTATAGGACCAAATTCGAAAATCGGTAGAGGGTATCTGCCGTTGTTGATGATTTTTGGGTCGTGGTGTATGCCGGGATGCTCTTTCATGTAGGGATTTTTAACCCACAATCTATGAGCGAATTTGATAATTTCGTATCCGTTGCCGTAATGTTTTTGTATCCATTCGTCTCCTTCACGGAAGTGAATGTAGAGTTGTTTATTTGAGACGAAAAGCTCATCTTGGGGTAAAGCGACACAGCGCTTGACAAAATGGGTCTTTATGTTCATCGGGGGTCTGAAGATGACGATGTCGCCCCGTTTTGGTGTATCTCCATCAACAAGCTTAAGTTTGTCGCTCCATGGAATGATAGGAATTTCCAAAAAGGGAATGTAGGGCATAGGAATACCGTAAGCGAATTTTTTCGCAAAAAGATGGTCTCCTACAAGAAGTGTGTCTTTCATACTGCCTGAAGGTATGCGGAATGCCTGAGCGATAAAAAAGATGACAAATAGGACAATCACAATGGTTCCCGTCCATGAGTTGGACCATTTGTAAAGTTTGTAGAATTTCTCTTTCATTATTCTGCACTACCCGCATGCAGTTGTGCGGCTTTGAGTGTGTTGGCAAGCAGCATGGCTATCGTCATCGGACCGACACCGCCGGGTACGGGTGTAATATAGGAGCATTTGGGAGCGACGTTTTGAAAGTCGACGTCACCGACAAGTTTTCCGTCCTCGGCTCTGTTGATACCGATGTCGACTACAACTGCTCCCTCTTTGACCATGTCGGCGGTTATGAGGTTGATAACACCGGCTCCAACAAAGATCATATCTGCTTGGAGCGTATGCTTTTTGAGGTCATCGGTAAAAATGTGGCAGATCTCGACGGTTGCGTTTGCATTTAGCAGCAGTGCCGCCATCGGTTTGCCGACGATGTTGCTTGCACCAACGACACAACAGTTTTTACCCTTTACTTCGATGTCATACTCTTTTAGCAGTTCCATGACGCCAAGCGGTGTGCAGGGGACAAAGCCATCCAGTCCCGTAGTCAGGCGTCCGACGTTGTAGGGATGAAAACCGTCTACGTCTTTGCTCGGATCGACAAGTTCAAGTAGTTTTGTCGTATCTATCTGGGATGGAAGCGGTAACTGGATGAGAATCCCGTCGATATTGGGGTTTTGATTCATCATTTTGATTGTTTCTTCTATGGCTTCTTGGGAGATGGATTCGGGCATTTCATGAGAAACGGAGTAGAATCCGACACGGTCACACGCCTTTTTTTTCATGCTGACATAAGCTTGACTTGCGGGGTCGTTTCCGACAAGAATGACGGCTAGTCCGGGAACGCGACCTGTTGTAGCTTTGAGCGCTTCGACCTCTTTTGCAACGTTTAGTTCAATTTTTTGTGAGAGTTTTTTTCCATCGAGTATCTGCATTGAATCACCAGTGAGTAAAATTTCTGGTATTATACCACTTACTTTTTAACGGGAGTTTACATGCGTGCTATCCTTTTGCTTTTTCCTCTTGCTTTGATGGCTCAAAGCAGTTTTATTACCCAAAGAGAGTATGCCTCTAGCCTATATAAAAATCCCCGCGGTATTGGGTGTAACAAGTGTCACGGAAAGAGAGGGGAGGGAAAACTCATAGCTCGCTATACGGTGGTCAAAAAGGTTAAAAAAGGAGACAAAATAGAGGTCGTGAAGATGCCCAAAGAGTTTCGCGCACCGCCAATTAACGCTTTGGATTACAAAACATTTTACAAAGCTTTGAGCAAAGGGGTACGCGGCATGCCGAAATACTACTTGACCGAAGGGGAAATCAAAGCACTCTATTTCTACCTTAAAGAGATCAATTTAGAGAGGAAAAAAGATGATAAGTGAAGCCTTTTTACAAGAGCTCGAAGCGGCATACCAAGCCAGAGACTTGCAAAAATTACAAAGTTTCTGTAGTGCGACCTATAGAGAGATAAACACTTCACAAGCCTATAGTTCCGTTTTGATGCTTTCATGCAACAATATCAAGCATTTAAGCAAAATCCCGACACTCAAAGCTGATTGCATCATGCTAAACCTTGAAGACGGTGTGAGTCAGGAAGATAAACCTTTCGCTCTTGTTTTGTGTGCTATTTTTCTCTCTAAACTGTCAAAATGTGAAAAAAAGCTTGTCGTGCGAGTCAATGCGCTAAATAACGGCGGCTACGATGAGATAGCCTATTTGAATCAGTATATGCCCGATGCCGTTCGGGTTCCAAAAATTAAAACGCCAAAAGAGGTGGAGCAGGTGCGTGCACTGTTGCATGAAAAGACAGAACTGCATCTCTCCATCGAAACCAAAGAGGCGTGGCATAACTTAAAAGAGCTCAAAAAAGATCCTATGGTCAAGGCCTATTATCTTGGTATTTTGGATCTTTTTGCCGACTTGGGATTGCCGCATTCGGGCATTCGAATGGACAATCCGACTATGCTGTATATTTTACCCCATTTTCTTCTTACATGCAGATCGATGGATATAAAAGCGGTTTCATTCGTATTTCAAGAGTATAAAGATACGCAAAGTTTTACAAAATGGCTTGAACTTGAAAAGAGCATAGGATTTGATGCAAAAGGGTGTATTTCGCCTTTGCAGGCACGTTTGGTAAATCAGATTCTAAAAGATGATAATGAAAAAGAGTTGCGGCGGGCACGTGAAATCGTTCGACTTTTTGAGGAGAAAAAAGCAGAGGGTATTACCGGCTTTTGCGATGAGCGTTACGGATTTATCGATGAGCCTGTTTACAAAGGAGCACTCTCTCTTTTAGAAAAAAATCACTCCTCTATGTAGTACCCAATCCCTGCCGCGTTTTTTACAAGTTCGCTAGGAAGAGTTGTTTTGATGCGAAATGCGGTGTGTCCTATAGTGAAAGGACGATTGAAATGCTCTTGCATGTAGTGTTCGATCTCCTCTGTTGTCAATACGACACCGATGTTGGCAACAAGTAGTTTAAGAAACTCTTTTTCCGTTTCTTTAAGTTCAAGAGGATTCGTTTTGTAGTAAAAGCGATTTTCGTCAAGATCATATGTGTAAAAGTAGCCAAATTCCACTTTTCGTTTTTCGTTTGCTTTTGCATGTAGCCGGTTTTGGACATCGAATTTGCCTGATGGGATGTTTTTGTTTAAGCGTAGCTGGATGTTGTCTTTTTTTGAAAGAGCTGCCTGAATGGAGGCATGCAGTGTATTTGGATGAAAAGGTTTGATGATATAGCCGCTTGGTTCAAGCTCTTTGGCTCTTTTCATAATATCTTCGCTGGAGTGTGCGGTTAAAAATATAAAAGGCAAGTCGTAACGCTCTTTGAGTGTTTGAGCCAAAGTTAGACCGTCGTCGTTTGTCTCCATTGAGATGTCTATAAGAAACATATCGGGCAGGGGTGTTGTCTGTGTCTGGGCAAGCATCTCTTTTGGAGAGTGATACACGGCGTTGATAGAGTAGCCGAATTTTTGCAAAGAAAGGCGAAGGTTCAAAGCGGTAACTTTGTCATCTTCAATAATGGTCAAAGTTGTGTCTGTAACGGCCATAGCGAACTCCTTGTTCAATACTTCGACATCTAAAATATAAATATTTTTTATAGTATAGCCAACATCAGCGGTAATGTTGCAAAGAAATCGCAGCTATAGCAATGTATGTGTAAAAAGGTTACATGCAATTGTCTTAGCGACCGATAGCGGCATCGAGTGCAGCTATGGCGGCATAGTAGTTGTAGTAGTTGACGACAAGGGCACTTTTTGCATCTATATAGCTTTGCCTTGCCTCTTGTAGCTCTATATAATCCGATAAACCATGCTCATACTGTTTGGAGACCTGTTCAAACTTGAGTTTTGCAAATTTAAGTAGATTTTGAGAGAGTTTGACATCCTCTTTACTTTTTTGAAGTGCTATGTAAGCGTTGGTGGTTTCTTCCTTTATTTCAAGCATAGTACGTGTGAGTTGTGCATTGCGTTTGTTTGTCTGGAGTCTGTTCTCTTCTATTTTTGCGCGGTCACGTCCGCCTCCGTATAGATTCCATTTGAGTGTAAGCCCTGCTTCCCATTTTTCCTGATCGTAAATGAAGTTGTATTTTTTTGCATCACTTTTTTGATACTCTCCTTGGAAAGTGAGTGCCGGAAAGTATGCCGCTTTTGCATTTTTAACAAGGGCCTTTGCCGCCTCTTTCGCATAAGCGAATTTTTTGAGTTTGGGTCTGTGTGTGTAGGCATACTCAATCGCCTCTTCTAGCTCATAGGGGTAAGGAGGCAGGGTCTCATAGACTTTGTAGGAGGAGTCGAGTTTTTGGACTTCAACATCGTAGTGCATGCCTATGTGCGTAAATCCTACGGCTCTATCAAGTGCGGCAAAGGCTTTTTGCAAATTGAACTCGGCATTTTTGAGAGCTATTTGTGCTTTTATGAGGCGTACTTCGGCATCACTAATGTCGACTTTTGTTCGTATTCCCGCCTCATAATAGCGTTTGGCGCGATGAAGCTGGGACTCGTTTAGCTTTATGTTCTCTTTGTTGACGACTATGAGCTCTTTGTAACGGAGGATTCCATAATATTTCGTTTGAACCTCCAGCCGTTTTTGCAACATGCTCTCTGTGAGAGCGGCGTTACTTGATTGGGTACTTTTTTTTGCATGTAGCACCAAAGAGCTTGTCTTTCCAAAATCGTAAAGAAGTTGGGAAAAAGAGAGCGAGCCGCTTAAAACGGTGTCTTCTCCATTGAGTCCAAGCGGTGCATCTAGCGTGTTTTTGTGAAGTGCGGCTGCTTGAAGATCGAGTTTTGGCAAATAGCCGCTGAAAGCTTGGTCGTAGCGCTCTTTTGAGAGGGCGACATCGATGGAAGAGATGTTGATGTCAGGCGAATTTTTAAATGCGCTCGTTACGAGTTCATCGAGTGTATAGGTTTGGGCGTGGAGGGAAACACAAAGTAGACCAAGAGACAGCCATGTTTTTTTCATATCGATTCTCTCCTTTTTATCTCTTCTTCGACACTGACAAAGCGCTCACGCATGCTCTCAAGCAATACATACAAAACGGGAACGAAAATGGTGGAGATGAACGTTGCCGCAACCATTCCAAAGAGTAAAATGATACCTATGGATTGTTGTGTAATGGCGCCCGCGCCCGTTGCGAAAGCAAGCGGGAATATACCGAACAAAAATGAAAGAATCGTCATCATGATGGCGCGAAAACGGAGTCTTCCGGCATTGATTGCCGCATCGACTATAGAGACCCCTTTTTCTCTTTGCTCTTTTGCAAACTCCACAATCAAAATGGCATTTTTTGCAGCGAGAGCCACAAGCAAAACTAGCCCCACTTGAGCGAAGGTATTTAGCGGGAGGTTCACTAGGCGCAAGCCGGCAAGTGCACCGGCTATGACCATAGGAACAGAAAGCAGAATCATAAGCGGAAGTATCCAGCTTTCGTACTGTGCCGCAAGGACCAAAAAGACGACGATGGTTACAAAAATGACGACATAAATCTGTGCGTTGCCGGCGAGTTTTTCCTGAAAACTCATGCCGCTCCATTCAAAACCGTACTGGGATGGGAGAATTTGTTTGGCTATTTTCTCCATTGCATTCATCGCTTCGCCGGAGCTGTGTCCCGGCGCAGCGACACCGTTTAGCTGAATGTTTCTGTAGAGATTGTAGTGTGTCAGGTTGGATGGTCCTTTGATCTCTTTAAGTGTAACGATGGAGCTAAGAGGCACCATTTTCCCCTCTTTGTTTTTGACAAACAGTTTGCGGATGTCCTGTTTGGAGCTTCGAAACTCCTTTTTTGCCTGAACGAACACCCGAAAAACTTTTCCGAATTTGGTAAAGTCGTTGATGTAGACAGAACCGAAATAGGCTTGCAAGGTAGAGAAGAGTTCCGCCATATCTACATGGAGAGCGTTGATTTTGTCTCTGTGCAGGACAAGATCGTACATAGGGTAGTTTGTTGCAAATGTCGTAAATACGGATGCTATACTTGGATCTTTCGATGCAGCGTCAATAAGCTCTTTTGCATAGTAGCTAAGATTCTCAAGACTGCCGCTTAAATAGTCTTGCAATCGAAAGTCGAATCCGCCGACACTTCCTATGCCAGGAATACCCGGTAGGTTGAATGCGGCTATCTTTGCATCGGCAATGGAAGATGTCTTTTGAAGGATTTTTTTGATGACACCGTTTACGTCGCTGCCTTTGGCAGTTCTTTGGCTCCAGTCTTTGAGCGTTACGTACATGGCTATTGCGGAGCTATCGAGTGAAGAGGTAATGACGTTGTAGCCTTCTATGGACTGTACTGCATCTACTTCGGGGATGGAGCGAATGAGCTTTTCTACTTTTTTGCGTACTTTAGAGGTTTGCATCAAAGAGGTACCGGGAAGTTGGTTGACCGATACCAAGCAGACACCTTTGTCTTCGCTTGGAACAAAAGCGATAGGCGATATGCTAAAGAGATAGTATGTCGCATAGAAAATGATTCCAAAAAGAAGCAGCATAGCATAGCGAAACCCAATGAGCAAAGTGATGAGTTTTGTGTAAAGCGAAGTCACCTTTTCCAAAAACTGATCGAATTTTCGAAAGAGAATGAATTTCTCCTCCCCTTTCTTTCGGCGTTTTATGATGATAGAAGCGAGTGCCGGCGAGAGGATAAGTGCATTTAAAGAGGAGATCATAACGGCAAAGGAGATTGTCAAAGCAAACTGTTGGTACAAACTGCCAGTAATGCCCGGTAGCATCGAAACCGGGATGAAAACGGCAACGAGAACGAGAGTGGTGGAGATGATGGGACCCATCAGTTCACTCATAGCTTTTTTGACAACTTGAGGCATTGTCAATTCAGGCTCTTTTTCCATAATGACTTCGACGTTTTCTACCACAAGAATGACATCGTCAACAACAATTCCAATGGCTAAAATCAAACCAAAAAGCGTCAGAAAGTTTATGGAAAATCCGGGTGCCATATACATAATGGCAAAAGTCCCTATGAGTGAGACGGGAATGGCAATGGCGGCGATGATTGTCGGTCGCCATGAACCAAGAAAAAGGAAGATAATGAGTATAACCAAAGCGATGGCGGTTAGAAGGTTGATAATGACATTTTTGATGGCGACTTTGACATACTTCGTTGTGTCGTAGGGAATGGAGTAGGTTATACCGTCTGGAAAACGGCTTTGGAGTCGTTGCATAACCTCTGCGACTTTTTTTCTAATTTCGAGTGAGTTTGCACCGTTAAGCTGAAAGATGCCGATAAGTCCTGCGTTTTTACCGTTGGATATGGCGTTCCAGTCGTATGTTTCGCTTCCGAGTTCGACGTTTGCCACATCTTTAAGATGAATGAGAGAGCCATCTTTTTTTTGTTTGAGTACGATGTTTTCGAACTCTTTGGCATCACTGAGGCGTCCGTTGGTTGTGAGGGTAATGTCAAGACGCTGATCGGAAAAGGTCGGAGGTGCGCCGATGCGTCCAAGACTTGCTTGCATGTTTTGACTTTTGACGGCTTGAATGACATCTCTTGGAGTCAGTCCCAAAGCGGCAACTTTATCCGGATCGAGCCAGATACGCATAGAGTACTTTTTCTCTCCAAGATTCTCCGCCTTTCCGACACCTTTGATTCGTTTGAGTTCATCGAGGATTTGGATGTTGACGAAGTTGGAGAGAAACTCGGCGTTGTAACGTTTATCGCCGGTAACGGCTATGAGGCAAACAAGGTTGGGTGACTCTTTGGAAATGGTCACTCCTTGTGCTTTGACCTCCGGAGGCAGCATCGAGGAGGCTTCGGAGACTTTATTTTGGACATCGACAGCTGCTATGTCGAGGTTGTAACCCGGTTCGAAGTAGATGTTGATCGTACTGCGTCCGGTAGATGTCGAACTTGACTCCATATAGATCATGTTCTTGACCCCGTTGATTTTCTCTTCCAAAACTCGTGTGACGGTGTCTTCGACGACAAATGCATTGGCACCGGTATAGGTTGTTGTAACGGAGACTTTCGGAGGTGCTACGTCTGGGTACTCCGATACGGGCAAAACGCTCAAAGAAACAAGCCCGGCTATAATGATGACAAGTGCGATGACAATGGCAAGAATGGGTCGTTTGATAAATGTTACACTAAACATTATCTACTTGCCTTTTGGAGGAATGAGATTATGGCGTTTGAGAATGGCATCGATACCCTCTTTTTCCGTTAGATCGTTTGGAATGACGCGCATACCGGGTTTGATTTTCATAAGTGAAGAGATGATGAGCCTATCGCCATCTTTAAGCCCTTTTGTGACGCTTACGTAGTATTTTGTCGCATATCCTGTTTGAATGTCTGCACGCTTCACACGGTTTTTTTTATCTACAATGTAGACATATTTTCCGGCTTGGTCGTTCATGATGACATAGGGTGGAATCATCGTGAACTTTATTGTATCGGTTATAAAGATGTTGACGTAGACGAAACTTCCCGGCATCAGTTCGTTTTTTTGATTGTGAATCGTTGCACGCATAGAAACAGTCGAAGTCATAGGATCGACGACGTTGTCGGAAAAGTCGACAAAACCATCATAGCGTTTGATGCCAAAAGGTGTTTGGAGTTCGACAAAAGCATAGGGCTGTTTTTGTGTTGCGAGTTTGTTGAAAAGTATGACATCTTGCTGGCTTGGAGAGAAGTAGGCATAGATGGGATCGGTTTTGACAATGGTTGTAAGCACCTCTTTGCTTCGCGCATCGATGTAGTTCCCGACGTCGACCCGTCTTGCACTCACTTTACCGTCGGTTGGAGCG